>JBAVMD010000360.1:0-11688 GCA_049689695.1 Chitinophagaceae bacterium
CCACATGTTCTATCAACCTGAAAAAAAACTGATGCTTAATACTGCCACCAATAAAGTGGATAGCAACAGGCTGATATTGGGAGTAGAACAAAATGGTGAAGCAAAGGCTTACCCTATACAATTCCTGGGATATCATCACCAGGTGCTCGATACCATAGGCGGAAAGCCTGTACTTGTAACCTACTGCACCGTTTGCAGAACCGGCCGCGTGTACCACCCTATGGTTAATGGGAAATATGAAAAATTCAGGCTGGTGGGCATGGACCATTTCAATGCTATGTTTGAAGATGCATCCACCGGAAGCTGGTGGCGGCAGGTGAACGGAGAAGCCATTACCGGTAAGCTCAAAGGTCAGCAACTGCCGGAAGTATTCAGCGCTCAGACATCGCTTGCGCAATGGACACGGCTGCATCCGAATACGCTGATCATGCAAGCCGACCCGGCTTTTGTTACCTCGTACGACAGCGCTGCAAAATTTGAGAGCGGTAAAAGCGAAAGTTCGCTTACGCGTACAGACAGCATTTCCTGGAACGATAAATCCTGGGTGGTAGGCATAAAGCTCGGTGATGCAAGAAAGGCATACGACTGGAACAAGTTGAAATCAGAACGCATCATCCAGGATAAAGTTGAAAGCACTCCCATTCTGCTGGTATTGGCTGATGATGACAAAAGCTTTTTTGCTTTTGAACGTCCGCATGAAAATTCAGTATTTGCTTTACAGAAAGATACATTGCGCTATCGCGGTCGCTCCTTCAGTATAAACGGCAGGGGCATCGATACAGCTTATTCCCTCCGGCCGCTGCCGGCTTACCAGGAATTCTGGCATAGTTGGCGAACGTTCAATCCTCAGACGACGAAATAATTGTGACACGAAATATAATTTCGTTGTACAGCGAAATTGCATTTCGCACTTTTGAGCACGAAATATAATTTCGTGGTACATGAATCCCGGGCACGCCCTGCAAAAAGCCATCGGCTACCTGCACAACCATCAATACCCTAACGGGGAATTCTGCGCTTATATGTCGGGCGACGATGCCATGCAGACCTGGGTGCAGCCCATGGGCATGATCTTTCCTACCGCTATCATTTGCCACTCGCTGCTGTTTGCGAAAGATGATCCGAAAATAGAAGAGATGCTTGCAAAAAGCGCAACCTTTCTGCGCTACCAGATCGGGCGGGGCGCTACCTGGAATCATTTCACCAACGATCATCCCCTGAGGCATATCTGCCCGCAGGATGTGGATGATACCGCCTGTGTTTCTTCATTCCTGCTTACCCGTTACGATGATTTTAAAAAATTGGCAAACAGCAAATTGATCTGTGATAACCGCAACAAAGACGGGCTGCTCTATACATGGTTCACCTTCCGTCTGCAACCGAATGGCAACCGCTCGTACTGGCGGTTGGCGGCTGCAGAACTAAAGCATCCTGTAAAAAGTTTCTTCTTCTGGCGCGAGGGAGAAGCCGGGCGTTATAATATAGATGCTGTTGTAAATGCAAACGCATTGTATTACCTGGGCGATATACCGGAAATGCAACCCGTGATCAACCATCTCATAAAGATCATTGCAGACAATAAAGAAGCCGATTGCGATACCTGGTACCGCAATCCGTTTACGGTGTACTATTTTTTTTCCCGCTGCTATTATTCGGGCATAAATAAACTGGAGCCGGTGAGGCAGCCTGTCATCGACCGCATTCTTTCACAAGCTAATGCCGAAGGACGCATAGGTGTATCCGTGCTTGACACAGCGCTTGCCGCCTGTGCTTTGCTCAACCTTCATTACAATGGCCCTGCACTTGCCAATGCTATCAACTACCTGGTGAATACGCAGCGTGAAACCGGCGAATGGGCAAGGCGGCTATTATACTATGGCGGCCCTAAAAAATTATCTGGCTACGGCAGCGAAGAAATAGTAACCGCCATCTGCCTCGAAGCCATCGCCCGGTTCCTCAGCTTCCCACCCAATGACCAATGACCCCACCCCTCCATGCGTAGCAGGGAGGGGTCGATTCCGCATCGCGGGATCGGAGGAGGGTCAAAATCCTCATTTCATAGGAGACAAACCAATCCCCCTCCTGGCTACTTTTATGTAGGTTGTTGAACCGAACAAATACATAAATCATGAACACCAAACATCTTCTGCCGCTGCTGCTGATTGCCTGTTTTGCCTGTAAGAAAAGCAAGGACGATAATTCCGGCGGAGGATCGTCTGCCTGCACTAAAGTGGTAAGCGCAGGCTCCACCGAACTGACGGATAAAAGGCATGTTTCCAATTCCGTTCTTGTGGGTGAAAAGATGGTGCTTGCCGGTGGATTTGCATCCGGCATTTATTTGAAAGCAGTAGATATCTATGATACCAAAACACGCACCTGGAGCAAGGCGCAGTTAAGTGAAGCAAGAAGCAGCCCGATGGCGCTGGTAGCCGGGAACAAGGCATTCTTTTATGCCTGGGAATATGGCCCCGGTGAAACTTATACCGGCTTTGTAGATGTTTACGATGCGCAGGCAGGCAGTTTTGTAAAAGCAACGCTCACGGAAGCACGTATCAGGATGCCGGCAGTGGCCAATGGAAATAAAGTATTGTTTGCAGGTGGTGAGACCAAGCTGGCAGTGGCTTCTAAACGAGTGGATATTTATGACGTGCCTACAGGTGCGTGGACAAAAACCGATCTGTTTGAAGCAAGAAAATCCCTGGCAGGCGGATCAGGCGGCAACAAAATATTTTTAGCGGGCGGGCAATTACAGAACGGAACGTATTCTAAGAAAGTGAATATCTACGATGTTCAAACGGGCGCATGGGATTCCGTTCAATTAAACGAAGCAAGGGCATCCATCGCGGTTATCAGCGCGGGCAATAAAGTATTGTTTGCAGGCGGCAATAAAAGCGCAACTGAGATCTCTAAAACTGTAGAGGTTTACGATATTCAAACCAAATCACTGACGAAAACAGATCTCAGCGCAACTTTCTCAAGAGAATCTAAAGGCGATTTCGCCTGCGTTGCAGGCAGCAAGATACTGTTCGCTTATTATGGCTCTAAAACCGTAGACATTTATGACGCACAAACAGGAACATGGACAAAGGCACAGTTAAGCGCATCGTTTGATGAAACAGAGCCCCTTGTAACAGGCAACAGCGTAGTATTTTCCGGCGGGATTGCAGGCAGCGCTTATTCGAAAGCGGTAGATATATATGATGCTCAAAAGAATGCATGGACCACTACCGCAATGAGCGAAGCAAGAGAAGACATGGGGGTAGTAGGGGCAGGTAATAAAGTGCTGTTTGCCGGAGGACAGAGCGCAGCCAGCCCCGCGGTAAAAACAATCGATATCTATAACCTGGAAACCGGCGAATGGACAATAATCTCGCTTAGTACAGCAAGCCGCCGCATCCCGCATGGCCTGGCTTCGGGTGAGAGAATAATATTTGAGATTGCAAGCGATACAGAGTATCGCACTACCATCGACCTGTTTAGCCTGGAAAAATGCAATTAAAATCTGATTAAACTTGTAAAAGGGCTGCGGGGCAGCCCTTTTTTGTTCACAAAGCCCCCGCCCCCCGGGTATGGGGGATTGTACAGGCAAAAAGAATGTATTACTTTGCGAAAGTTCAACACAAAGACCCCTTTAGTTCCACTATTCTCCTGAAAATCCCTTACTTAAACCTGTAATCCCGATTTTTTGCGTTGCAGCCTTTGTGGATCGATCACATGAAAACTGATGTATGGACAAATGGGCCGTCTTATCGTTATCAAAAAAAATCTTAAGACCTTATAAACATGCGGCCGTAAGAGCTGCCAGGCGAATGCTTCCTCAAAAGAAGCAATTGCTGTTTGTATTTGGCGGGCGTACGCATTACTGGCCCGGCATGGGCAGGGAATTGTATGAAAATGAACCTGTTTTCCGCCAATCCATCCGGCAATGCGATGCTTACATCAACGAGCTGACAGGTTCCGGCATTCTTTCAAATTTTGAAGGCCCGCCCGATCATAACTTTTTTGAAAATGAGACCCGTCTTGCCCTCACCCTCATAAGCTTGCAGGTTGCAATGTCTGACTTATGGAGATCGAAAGGAATTATACCTAACGCTACCATGGGAATAAGCCTTGGCGAAGTAGCAGGGGTATATATGGCGGGCGGACTGCAGTTGAAAGATGTAATGCGGCTTGCAGTTGAATGCGCATCCATACACGAACTTGAACAAAGAGAATTTGTTCCGGTTTACCTGCAGGCCAACCGGCAAAACGCCAAAGCGCTTGCTGATAGATCACCGGTATTTCTTTCAACTATTTACGAATCAGGGAACGAAGGCATGCTTGCCCTGTTTCATAAAGAAGACAAGCAGATCATAGCTGATTTTTTAAATAAAGAAGGCATTGCCTGGAGCATGCCGCATAAAGAAACTATCTGGCCGTATCATACGCAGATGATCACGAAACATCGCGAAGCATTGAGCGTATTTACCAACCAGGTAGAAGCGCTTCCACTGCAGTGCGACTATTATTCTGCTTTATTGGGAACCGTGATCCCCGCCGGCAGCATTATCGACAATAGTTACTGGTTCAATATGAAACATCGGCCGGTACTTGCACATTCTGCTTTGCAGGCAGCCGGCAAAGCAGGATTGGACGTAATGGTAAGCGCGGGCGCGCAGGCAATTGCAAAGGCACAGGCAATAAGAAGCATAGGCAACAGAAATGTTGTACTGATGGATTCTATACGCGAAGGAGAGCCTGAAATGAACTTTTTCCAAACTGCACAACGCCGCCTTTCAGCACTCAA
Source organism: Chitinophagaceae bacterium (assembly GCA_049689695.1). GTDB lineage: Bacteria > Bacteroidota > Bacteroidia > Chitinophagales > Chitinophagaceae > DASPKM01. The sequence goes on from JBAVMD010000360.1 coordinate 4,787, forward strand.
ATTCCGCAAACAATTACATAAGGCTTCGGGAGATCCTGTACATGATTTTATTCAGCGCTTCAGCCTGAACAATCCCATTGTGCAACAAGACCCGTATCCTCATCTCCGTTTTTTGAAAAAACAAGGCAGTGTACACTACCTGCCTGCGCACAATGCATGGATAGTGCTGGATTACGACGAGATCGAATTTGTATTGAAGCAGCCGCAGATTTTTTCCAGCACATTGCATAAAACTTTTGATGAATGCCTGGTAGGGTCAGACCCTCCTGATCATACCCTCGTACGTTCCCTGCTACAACCGCTTTTCTCACCGCAGGTATTTACTGAACTCGGCAATTTCACAACAGCGCATGCAGGTAAGTTGCTCGATCAACTGGCAAAGCAAGATCAGTTCAATGTAGCTGATGCATTCTCTTTACCGCTTGCGCAGGCTGTGGTTGCAAAGTTCCTGGGACTTTCCCCGCAGGACGAACAGGCTTTGCAGAAATGCATCCATGGCCATGTGTATGCAATGGAGTATGTTGACGATCTCTATACATTCTTTAAGCAATACCTGGAACGTGCAAATGAAGAAGAGAACAATGCAGCGGGCCTGCTGATGCGGGCTGTAAAAGAAAATAAAGTCTCTGCCGAAGGCGCTGTGAAACTGATGCGATTGCTGTGGGTTGCCGGCATGACAACTACCAGCATGCTTATCAGCACAGCCGTATATTTCGCGGCAAAAGATCCGGGGCTTGCGGCACAGCTTCGTGAGAACGATCAACTGATACCAAAGTTTATCGAAGAGTGCCTTCGCCTGGAAGCTCCTGAATCGGAACTGAAGCGCATTACTACAAAAGAAGTGAAGTTAGGGAATGCAATTATCCCTGCCGGCGCTATCGTGATGTTAGGCATGCGCGCAGCCAACAGGGACGGGCAATATTTTGATGATGCTGATACGATTTCTTTTGACAGGCCTGTGAAACGCCACCTTTCTTTTGGCGGCGGTTATCATTATTGCCTGGGCGTGGGTATGGCAAGGCTCGAAGCTAAGTACGCATTAAAAATGATGCTGGATAGATTGCCGGGATTGCGTTTAAATGATGAGCAACCGCCCACATGGTTTCCGTCTCCGCATTTCAGGGGGCTGGCCAAACTTATAGTATGTACTGATAACAATAAAGCATAATTATCTATAATGATCAGCGGTGTAACAAACAAGGTCAAACAATTTAAAAGTAATCTTCACCTCATGAGGACCCTGCGCCTCATTTGGTCTGTTACCCGCGGCGGCGCTACAGTCACGGTTTTGCTGCTGCTGATCGAAAGCGCATTGTTCCTTGCATCGGTTTATGTTTTCAGGTTGCTGATAGATGTGATAGTAAAATCGCCGGCCGGATCAACTGAAAAATCAACGCTTGTAATACAATACTTACTGGTAGCCGGCGCTACAACCGTGCTGTATGTGATATTAAGATCTGTTACGAGCCTCATTTCCGAAATACAGGCTTCGAAAGTAAGCCAGCATATAGACGACAAGATACATGCCTGCGCTACGGATCTCGATCTTGCGTTTTATGAAAGCCCTGCTTATTTCGATACAATGAAAAGAGCAAGGGATGCAGGTCCCGAACGGCCCAATGCAATTTTCATTAACCTGGTAGACATCGCAAAGAATGGATTGATGCTGGCAGTGATGGGCTCTCTGCTCATTTCTATCAATTGGCTGTTGCTGCCATTGCTTGCAGTGTTCATATTGCCTACGCTGATGGTACGCATCCGCTTTGCCGGGAAAATGTACAAATGGAAGATGCAGCAAACACCGGTGGAACGCAAAGCATCTTATTTAAGCTCGCTTATTACCGGCGATACTTCTGCCAAAGAAGTGAAAGCATTCGGCCTGGGAAATTATTTAAGGAATCTGTATACCGGCATCCGTTCACAGTTGCTTACTGACAGGTTGCGCATCACACGCAAGACCAGTCTCAACGAAAGCATTACTACTGTACTTGCCACACTTTGCCTGTTTACCTGCATTGCGTTCATCTGCATAAGCACTTTAAAAGGAAATACAACAGTAGGCGATGTAACCGTGTTCCTTGTGGTGTTCCCTCAGTTGTTCCATCTTATGAATGCTTTGTCGGTCGGCATTTCCGGCCTGTACCAGAACAGCATTTTCATCAGTAACCTGTATGAGCTGTTCGATCTGAGAGCAACGCTGAAAGAACCTGAGCAGCCTTTGCCTGTTCCGCAAACAAAAAATGCAGACCTGAGCATAGAAACCCTCAGCTTCACTTATCCTCACGCAAAAGAAACCACACTTCACAATATTAACCTGCGCATACCTGCGGGTAAGATCGTAGCAGTGGTTGGATTGAACGGCGCAGGAAAAACAACGCTCATTAAATTATTAGCGAGATTATATGATCCTTCCGCAGGAAAGATCAGCATGTGCGGAACAGACATCCGGCGCTTTAAAAGCGATGAGTACCGCAGCCAGGTGAGCGTGGTGTTCCAGGATTTTGGAAGATACAACGTGAGCGCCGCAGACAACATCCGCTTCGGCGATATTGATGGCCTGCGTGCAGCGGATGATATTAAGGAAGCGGCCATTGCCTCGGGCGCCGATGAGTTCATTAAAAAATTCCCTGACGGTTACAACACCATCATGGGAAGGGTTTTTGAAGACGGGCGCGAAGTAAGCATCGGGCAATGGCAAAAGCTGGCGATAGCACGCGCTTTTTACAGCAACTCGCGCTTTATTATTTTGGATGAAGCTACCAGCGCGCTGGATGCAAAAGCGGAACAGGAACTATTTGAATTATTCAGGGACAATATCGGCGAAAGAGGTGTGCTCATTATCAGCCATCGCTTGTCTGCCGTAAAACATGCAGATCATATTTATGTAATGTCAGAAGGAAAGATCACGCAGCATGGAACGCACGAAGAATTGGTATCGGTGCCGGGAGAGTATGCAAAATTGTTCATGAAAAAAGTTGTTATAGTGTAAACGAAGTGAACGGGGATCATCATGATCGGTTATGATCAATTAAGATCATATCCTGATAAATCCTGATCGATCATGATGATCCGCGTTCCCCAAACAAAAAACTTAATGGAGCTTGCAATCAATAATACCGTCACAACAACCAATAAGATCAAACAGATCGCTATTGTAACGAACTGTTGCGACGATTGGGGCGGAAGCGAAGAGCTTTGGGCGCGTGCCATTCCTTATTTATTGCAGGAAGGTTTTGAAATAACGGTCTTAAAAGATAAGATCAACAGAAAACATCCGCGCTATGTTGAGCTGACGCAAAAAGGCGTGAAGCTGAAAGAGCTGGACCTGCTTATAAAAAGCAGTAAGCCTGTACGCCTTGTCAGAAAAGCGGTAAACAAATTGCGAAGAATTCAAAATCATCTGCAGGCAAGATTTGAGGTTTTCCTCGGCAACCGCCGTCCTGATCTTGTAGTGATCTCGCAGGGCATCAATTTCGACGGGCTTGCGTATGCATACTCCTGCGCCTTGCGCAACATCCCTTACGTTATTGTAAGCCAGAAGGCGGTGGAATTTTACTGGCCGCCAGAGAACGAGCGTGCATTTATGACGAAAGCTTTTCGTGAAGCAAGGAAATGTTTTTTTGTATCGAATCACAACCTTCAGTTAACGGAAGAGCAATTCGGATTACGTTTCGGCAATGCGCGGCTCATTCACAATCCCATTAAGATATCCAAAGAATACATTCCCTACCCTACTGTTGATGAAGAATACAGGCTTGCGTGCATTGCGCGGTTGTTCATTCTCGATAAAGGACAGGATATTTTGCTGCGCATACTTTCGCAACCGAAATGGAGAGAACGGCCTTTAAAAGTTTCATTCATCGGTACCGGTATTGATGAAAACGGATTGCGCGCCATGGCGAAACTGCTGGATGTTCAACAGGTGGAGTTCACCGGCCATGTGAACGATATGCAAAGCATCTGGAAAAATTATCACGCACTTGTATTGCCTTCGCGTAGTGAAGGACTGCCGCTGGTTGTTTTGGAGGCAATGGCTGCCGGCAGAACGGTGATAGCAACTACAGCGGGAGGCACGCAGGAAATTGTGGAAGATGGAAAAACGGGATTTATAGGAGAAGCAACGCTGGAATCTTTTGAAGCAGTATTGGAACGGGCATGGAATAACCGGGACCAGTGGAAGCAAATGGGCAAAGACGCGCATGAACACATCAGCCGGGAAATAAAACAATCGCCGGAAACAGATTTTGCAAACGAACTAATCAGCATATTGCATGAGCACTAAACCACTCGTATCTGTAATCATCGCTACTTACAACCGTGCGCATATCCTGGAGCATGCCATCAGGAGCGCGCTGGATCAGACTTATGAGAACACGCAGATCATTGTTGTAGATGATGGATCAACTGATAATACCGCGGATATCGTAAAAGCATATCCGCAGGTTGAATACGTTCTTCAGCCGCATGGGCGACAGGCTTCGGCCCGCAACAATGGCTGGAAGCATTCAAACGGAAAATATATTGCAACGCTTGATTCGGATGATAAATGGCAGCCTGATTTTCTCGAAAAATGCGTTGACCGCATCGAGAAAGATAATCTCGATTTTGTATTCACCAACTGGGACCAGGAACGCATTGAGGGCGATACTTATGATTTTTTAGCGAACGATCCTTATCTGCAGCCTTTCCTCAACAAATTAAAAGATTCATGGATAACGCTCGGACCTGCGGAGCTGCGAGAATTGTATATCCAAAGCTGCCCCTCCCCTTCTTCTTCGCTACTGATCAGGTCTGCCTCTTTAGCCGGGTGGAATGAACAAATGAATATTGGCGACGATTGGTGCATGCTGCTGGACATGATCATGTCTAACAGTTGCAGGGCTGCATTTACAATGGAAAAATTATGGCTGAAGCACATCAATTGTAATAATATCTACGACGGACGTGATCATATTGAAGTGAACAGGCTTTTTTATGTGGAGGATGCCTGCACCATTTTAAACAGGTATGCAAGTGCGCTTACTAAAGCAGAGTATGAAATGCTTGAGAAGAAATACCTGAAGCACCTGGTGCGCAGCGCCAAGCACAGCCTGACAAATTCAAACGTAAAAGAAAGCCTGACGCTGATGAAGCGTGCTATGACCACCAACCCGTTTTATGCAACTAAAGTGTTCACCGCACTATTAGTACAGGCAGGCAAGCGCCAGTTTATTAAAGATCCGCAAGCTGTCCCCGGAGCATGAATATCTTAAAGACCATACGTTCTTCTGAATGGTGGGAGTACAAGCTGCCTCCCTTGCTTGCAATTGGCTACGCTACAGTTCTTCAGGCAGATAAAAATATTTACGATGCTGCTTACCGGTTTGCATTCTTAATACTCAGCATTATTATAGGCGCCGTTTATGTAAGCCTGGTAAATGATATAACAGATATGGAGGAAGACAAGGCCAGCGGCAAGCGAAACCGCCTGAGCAGGACCTCTCCATCGAAACGATGGCTGTTGCTTGGTTCCAGCATTGTAATGGGCGGCATATACGCATGGTTCTTATCGGATGATGTGCTGAGTTTATGCCTTTATCTCTCGTCTTATATTGCATTCACTTTGTATTCCGTTCCTCCATTCCGTTTAAAGAAAAGAGGCTTTGCGGGTGTGCTGGCCGATGCATCAGGCGCGCATCTTTTTCCTTCGCTATTGATGGTTGCGGGCACAGTGCATTTTTTCAACCTCGCCATGAATTGGATGTGGTTTGCTGCTGTTGGCGTATGGGCATTTATGTATGGATTGCGCGGCATACTCTGGCACCAGTTCCTGGACCGTGACAACGATCTGCGCATAGGGCTCAGAACTTATGCTACACAAAAAGATCCTACTGCGTTTAAGAACCAATCTTATTTTATCATTGCAATAGAGCTGATTGCTTTGGCTGTAATGCTGGTTTGCATCGGCAAATTATGGCTGCTGGTTGCATTGTTTGTGTACGTGTCGTTATTGTTAGGATATAAAAAGATCGGCATACAACCAATTACCATTGTTCCTCCTGCGGACCAATCCTGGCATATTGTAATGAGCAGCTATTACCAGTCTTTATTTCCTCTTGCTTTACTGTTTGAATCTGCAATCATCTATCCGCAGGTATGGATAGTGATGTTCGTGCATGTATTGCTGTTTCCTGTGGGATTGAAAAATATCATCATGCATGTCATGATGCTGATAAAGATTGCATTCAAGAGAGCTACGACTTAACGCTTAACATTTCAACAATCAGCGTCACTATCTCCTCCGGTTTCAAAATCTTATCCGCTGCATTCTTTTGTATGGCCTGTTCTGGCATATAGCTTACTTCAGCCGATGCAGGGTTCTGCACAATAGCAAGCCCGCCAAACTGCCTGATCTTAGCCAATCCTTCCGCGCCGTCTGCATTGGCTCCGGACAAGAGAATGCCGATGCTCCCTTCTCGAAATATCTCTGCAATGGATTCAAACGTTACATCAATGCTCGGACGGCTGTAGTGGACCTTTTCCGAGCTGTCCAGTGAAAAACTGTGTTCGTTCTCCGTGAGCAAATGATAATCAGAAGGCGCCAGGTAAACAGTATTTTCTACTATCGGTTCCTTGTCTTCTACTTCCTTTACATCCATCTGCGTTTTTGCAGCAATAAGGTCCGTTAAAATGGAGTCGCCGGAATTTTTACGATGAACAATAACAACAAAAGAAGCACCCGTATTAGGTGGAAGGCTGCTGATGATATCCAACATCACATTCAGGCTTCCGGCCGATCCGCCTATTGCGATCATTTTATATTTTACGCCTTCTTTCGCCATATTTTCTCTTTGTTCGTAAGCTGCGTATACTTTGCTGCAATGGCAGAGAACCGCAGGTTTTCTTTCGATCCCAACACAAGA
>JBAVMD010000361.1:0-7849 GCA_049689695.1 Chitinophagaceae bacterium
GGTTATCCCGGTCTTCGGTTGCATGAATTGCCGGGCATTGTGGCAACTCCGTCTTTTGCTGTTGCTCCTGAATCTTTCGCAAAAGAAAAATCGGAAGCTGCAGCAAGGTCGTTGGAAGAAATAAGTCATTTTGTCCGCAAAGATGAAGAAGAACAACCGGTTTCGATACCTCAGCATGCGCTTGAGCAACTGACGAAACAGGGATTCGAATTTTTTGCAGGCGAGCCTCAGCCCCTGGATATTAAATCAGAAGGAAGAGATCTGATATCTGCAATACGGGCAACGGCATTGGCCGCAACGCCAATCCTGCTATCGGATTTTAAAATCCTTTTAAGCGAAGATGGTCATAATGTTTATCTCTCTAACGGTGAAATGATCGTTCGCGTAAATCCCGCGCTGCCTTTGCGGGAACGCTATGCTTACCTGGAAGCACTCGGATTAATGGTGATAGCTCCGCTTGATACCACTGAAACGATTTTCCAGGTAATAATGCCTGGTTCTAATAATGCTATTGAAGGAGCACGAAGCCTGTTGCAGGCAGAGGAAATAGTAGAAGCTACGCCAAATCTTTTTAGTCCGATATATGAAAAATGGACGCCACCCGGCCCCACCAATCCAACTTACGGGCAGAGCTGGCACCTGAACAACGCAGGCGCACCCGGCTTCAAGAGACGCGCAGATGTAAGTGCAGAAATAGCATGGAACAGTACCATCGGTACTGGTATGAAGATCACGATCATTGAAAGCGGTTTTCATGCAGGCCATGTTGATCTTGCCGGAAATATTCTTACTGCTGCCACCTTTGGCACCGGCGCTTTTACCGCGCTGGCCACCATGACACTGGGTGTGGGTTCTATAACGGCTGCGCCTCACGGCACAGGCACGTCTGGGATAGCATTAGCCATAGAAGGAAATGGAAATGATTCAATGGGCCTTTCATTCCGCAGCCAGCTTGTATTTGTAGGCTACAATGGCGCATTGAGCGGCTTTCCCATTCTGCGCAATGCTATATTATATGCAATAGATCCATCTACACAGGTTGTTGGTGCATTGCCTGCCAATGGCACGGATGTTATTTCAATAAGCCTGGGCGGCCCTAACGATGGCGCACAACTGCCCGCGCAGAATTTGCTGGATGCCATTAAATCTGCGGGTTACACTGGCCGTACCGGCCGTGGCGTTCCTGTTTTTCTTGCAGGCGATAACTCTCCGCAGCCGGCCGACATTGCATGGAATACCACGCAGCTATCCATAAACGTTACACGAAGTTCATCACTTGACCTGTTTCATGCGGCCGTGTATGGGCGCACGGTAGATTTTATTGCGCCGGGCGCATTGGTATGGATGCCGTATTATGCCGGCGCTCCCGCCAATACTTACCTGTTGCAGACAGGCACCAGCTTTGCCACACCGCTTACTGCGGCGCTGGCGGCATTGATCATGTCGCAGAAGTTTGCCAACCCGCAAACCAGTACGGGACCAATCGTCAATCACAATACATTGACCTGGCTGGAGGTAAAGGATATCATTAAACGCAGCACCATTGCAACGGGGCTGGAAGTGCCGCTTGCCGCTCCCTGGCTGAATGCAGATCCACGCATTCCTAAAAGCAACCCGCAGCCCGTAGTTGCGCTTACAGGCGCATTAACTGCCATTACCAATAGTTCTGCAGTGGCTGCCAGGCCCGCAGCGCCGGTAGCGCCACAGGCCGGTGACATGACATTAAGAGTAACAAGCAATGCAACCTTCCAGAAAGGCCAGGCTATTTTAATAGGCGCGCGTTCGATGGTAACAGCAGTGAATGCAGGGTTGAATGTAATAACGGTTGCCAGCACAGCGGGCTTTTCAATGGGACAGAACATTGTGATCCGTTCGCTGGACCAGTCATTACTGGTGGCCAATGCAAGTAATGTGGCCGGCGCAAATGTTATTGCATCCAACACCTACCTGCGCGTTCAGGACACTATTGGTTTTCAGCCCGGCGATGTGGTGCAGATAGTTGACCCTCCCAATACCGAAAATGTTACTATAGCCACTATACAGAATCATACCCGTATTCATCTCGCAGGAGGTACTCCTACGGCAAATTTTCACAACGCTTCTAACAATCTTGTTGTGCGCAATGTTGCGCGGCAGGCAGATCATGCAGCATCCATTACAGCCGTGGGCGCAGGCACTATCACAATTGCTCCGGCTATGCCTGCAATGCCGCCGCTGGCCCGCACCACCATTATTGAAGTTGTTGGAACGGAGATAAGAGTTGTGCGCAACAATCCCAATGCAGACGGAGTTACGCTTGACATAGATTCACTGCTGAACAATCACGCTGTTGGAGAAACTGTGTTTGGCGGTCGTGTGCCCGTGTTTAGTCCTGTATATGGTTACGGCCGTGTTGACGCTGAAAGAGCTATTGCGCTTGCGTTGGCATATACGCACAACCAGCGCGACCTGATGCTGCGCAATTTTCTTGCGGATGATGGCGTGGCTGCAACCAATCTGGCAGTGAATCCTATTCAAAGCCCTGATCTATGGGTAATGAATAAACTCAGCGCCAATGCGTATGGATTTACCTACAGCACAGCGCCTCCTCATCAGTTCCCTTCTTCCACAGCCGCGAAGCTTGATTGGGGTTGCGTGCTTACCGCGTTTACAGGAAATGTGACCAATACGGCGCCACTTCCTTTGAACCCGCGGCCTTATCTGAACGACCTGCACATCGACGATCAGTATCTTGGAACAGCGGTGCATACTTATGATGTTCGCATCAATGCAGTTGGCGCGGCAGATTCATTTCAATGGCGAAGGGATGCAGGCCCATGGTCAGCCAACATTGTTATTACCGGTAATGTGCAGTTGATAGACGCCAGTGTAAACATCCAGTTTGAAAATGTAACCGGGCACAATGGTACAGAAGTATGGACGATGGCCACACGCCAGATGCGTTTTGTATTTGTGCGCGTTCGCAACCGGGGTAATTTGTATAACGGCCTCGAGAATTTTGTGCGCGTGTCATTGGCGCTTAGCGATGAATCCGTGCCGGGCGGAAGCCTCACGCCTTTTCAATACCCGGGCAATTTTATCAGGACAGATATTACCGCAATGCCTGCCATCAGCGCCGTAACCGGTGCGGCGGCGCAGGGAACTTTTTTCATAGGCGAAAAATCGCTTTATCGCATTATGCCTGCACCCAAATTTGGTAAGGAATTGCTGGCAGGCATACCGCCCGGTGAAGATTTTATTGTAAGGGTAGGATGGAACATGGCAGATATTCCGCCTGCCGCCACTGCATTTAAAACTTATTTGCTGGCAGAGATCGTTCCGCACGATGGACTGAACAATGGGAATGAAGCCACTAACAATAACAATCTCACTTATCGCGAAATAATTTTCGCTGATATTGAATTTAAGAACGAGACCGGCGCAACTGATCTTTTAAAGACTGTAACGGTCGATAAATTCGGTACCGCCCTCACCACTAAATTTTCCGTGAATGTAAAGGCCACGGTGGGAAAATATACTACAGAGCGGGTAGTGGTAGCCGTTACGCGTGAAAAAGACAATGGCCAGAAAGAGACGATCTATTACAGGCACAACGCAGGCGCATGGCAGCACCTGGATGCGGCTAATAATCCAAGCCCGCTCAACTTTGCGCGCATGACCGCGCCGGTAGTTTTTTCAACGGCCACACCTGCTGCAGGCGCACAGGCCAGCATTACGTTCAAAGGAGAGTTTGATGCGGCCATGCAGCATAACCGTGTTACGATCAGCGTTATCATTCACAGTAACCGCGCAGGCGCCATCTGGGTGCCGATAGGCGAAGAGGCTTATGATATTACTGTTACCGAGCCCGCCGCCAATCCATCAGGCATCAGCAGAACCCCGCCTCCGCCAAAACCGCTTTCTTATTTCTTTACCGAACCTGCTTCGCTTGCTACTGCGCAAACTCCTGCGCAGGCGTATGGACCTATAAGCGTTGCTCCAAAAGACCGCTATCGTGTAACAGATTCGTTCACCACCGCTGCCAATGCAAAAGCAATTGCGATTTGCAATGCGATAGTGCTGGTGCAGAAAGTGGATGCCACCAATCTTACTGTAGTGCTGAAGCCATTGCGCCAGCCGGGCGAAGGATTTCCGCCGGTAAAATATTATGTGTACCGGGGTATTAAGCTCGATACCATTTTAGATGCAGGAGATAACAGCAAAGTAAGGGCGGCTGCGGGCGCAAATGTATTCATCACCCGCCTCATTGATGTGTTCACGGCGCAGAACGCTGGGGGCGCAGTGTTCTTCAGCAAGGCATTGGGTTATGATCCGCCCAACCAGGCAGGCGCCACCGTAATAGATGACTGGTTCTTTCGCAAAGATCCCAACTTCCAGTTGCCATTGGTAAAAGCCGGTGAGCACATGGCCGATTTCAATAATGATTTCGGGTTTGAAGTAGTGCTGGAAGAAGGAGAATTTCAACCCACTTATGATTATGCGCGCAAGCTGTTTCATGAGATAGATGTAACAGGGCTGCCGTTCGGAACCAATACGGAAAAATTCAGCAAGCGTGTGAAGCGCGAGCTTATCCTTAACTTTTTATCTCCCGCAGCTTTCTTCTCCATGCATTATGAAGGTGTTGTTAAAGGCGGCGGAACGGATTATAAAGCACAAACGATCGTTGACACCATTGTAAGTAAATTCCTCAACAAGAGCCTTGTTTACATTGATGTGCGCAACGAGAACGGCAATTCGTATAACTTCTTCGGTAATTATCATGGGCCGGCAGGAGCGCCCGCGCCAGAGCTGAACAGGAATATCAAATGGGGAACCGATGCGGCAAGTCTTGCCCCTGATTTTTACAGAACAGATCCTGCTGATGAAGACAGCTGGCCGATATTAATCAAGGAGCTCAATTTTACGACTGCCGAAAAGAAAATCCCCGTTTCATTGCAGTTGCGTATAGACGACAACATAAAACCGATCCTGTTTGCAGAAACAGGTGCGCTGTCTACACCAAACGAACAGGGAAGATTTGTTGCAGGAGTAAACCTGCTGCCTGCTCCCGTAACCAACTGGACAAAGACAGTCACGCTTAAAATACCCAACGAAGGCGGTGTGGCTGCTTCTAAAAAAAGCATTGCATGGTTGCTGCGGCTGCATTACAGCAGGCAGATAGATGCGGCCACGGTTTGGCCTGCAGACAATCGTGTTGTAAAGACAGAATCTTTTACCGATAATCTTTTTGGTACAGTTGACCTTCAGCCATTGTGGGACAGTGCAGATAATGTACAATGGATCAGCAACCAGGATAAGCGTTATGTAGACGGCAAGGCATTGGGCTTTGGCTATATGGCAGAGCGCGGGGTTGCGCTGGAAGGCAATAGTGTTACCGGCGCTGCTATTTTTTACGCCAACTGCACGCACAATTATAAAACAGGCGGTGTAAAAGTTGCGCCCAAACGCGGCATCACCGGTGGCGTAAGCGGAGAAGCAAGCTTTTTTAAAGCTGCCAGCTTTATGGCAGGCTATAAATTATCGTTCGGAAAAATAACCGATGGCGCTACTACTATCACCACCATGAAGCTGGTGAAAAAGACCGCTGAAGTTTCAGGCCCTCAGCAAACCCTGATGATAGGTATTACAAGAACGCAATGGGACCAGTTGAAAGCGCTGCCAACACTCAGCACACAATACCCGCGCTACCTGAAATTAGCACCGGTTGCAGGAGCTTTTGTTGGGTTTACAAAATACACACTGGGCCTGCAGGGACTACAGGCAGACGGAACGTATGCTACGGTTTTCCCGAATGCCGGCAGCGAGATATTTGTTTACTCAACAGACAGGCTGTTTTATTTCACCGATGCGTTCACGCACGATCAGCCATTGCCAACAACATACGACCGCAGCTATGAAGAGAACATTGGTGCAATGATGAATGATTTTAACCTGAGTTATGCTGCGGGCTTTGGAATTACCGCCTTGAACCAGGCTGGAAAAACATTTACAGTGGCGGGAGACGTATCCCTGCAGGTTGTACCGGGCGACACCATCACGGTATCCGGCTCAACCGGCAACAACGGCAGTTATACTGTTCAAAGTATTGCAGTGGCGGCAGCAACAACCATTACGGTTACGCAGGCCATTCCAAATGCAACTGCCGACGGCATTATTGTTCCGATGAACAAGGCGATTGAGGATTATTTCATCGGGCTGGATTATGCAGGCGTGCTGAATGGAGTAGATCAGTTCAGCAAGCTGGTGAACGATTTCAGGACTGCTGTTCTTGCAGTGCCCAATAATGCTGCGGCAAAAGCGAGCCTGCAAACGCACATCAATAATTTTGCACCTAAGTTCTTGCAGCGCGGAAGAGAAATTGTAAATGCGAACGGGCATGCCAATCCTGATGATCGTCCGTTGTACTGGGCAAGATTGAAAGCGCTGGTAATTCTGAAAGGTCATCCTTATTTATTGCAGACGATCGAAGAAGCGGAAGGATTGATCCAGCTCTTCGACAGTAAATCCCGTGGATGGGGAGCCGTTAGTTTCGCCGGTGCGCCTGCGGGAGCACGGCGTGTGTTGCTCACAGGATTCGATCCTTTCGGGCTCAATAAAGCGTTGGGAGGAGACAATTTCCTGCAGAACAATCCCTCCGGCGTGGCAGCGCTTTTCCTTCACGGCAAAACCATTGTACACAATGGCAAAACAGGTTTCATACAAACAGCCATGATACCGGTGCGCTATCGCGATTTCGATAACAAGAACGTAGATGGTTTCTTCGGGCCATTCTTTGTAACGCCTAACCAGGTAGATACCATTGCTACCATGAGCCAGGGCCGAGAATTCCGTTATGATATAGAAAGGTTTATGGCTAAATACAGAAATCCTGCATTGACAGATAATGAAGGTGTGCTGGGTGGAGAGCCGCTGTATTATGTTCCGGGAGGACAACCGGGCGATGTAGTGCCTGAAACCGATAATTCATTGTTACCGGAATTCATCGAAACAACCTTGCCTGTTGCGTCTATTGTGCCCGGCACGTTCGCCAATGCACAGGTGATTTTCAACCAGGCATGGGATGCACAAGGCCTTCCTGATCCTGACCGGGGTGATAGTGCGCCAGGCAGCGGCAATACGCCAACGCCACCAGCTCCTGCAGCAGGCGCAATATCAGTGCAGGGATCAGGCGGAAACTATTTGTCGAACGAGATCTGTTACCGGGTGGCATTACAGCGTGTGAAACATGGCAGCGCTATTAAAACAGGGCATATTCATTTGCCGATATTACAAAACCTGGTAACCCAGGATTTTGATAAAGCAGCATTTTCGGCTTTTGTTACAAGAATGGAAGAAATTATGAAAGACCTTATTGCAGGATTATGATCTATCGTTTTACGATATCGCTCGTGATCGCAGTATTATGCTGTTATTGTTTGCATGCGCAACCATCGCCAGGTAAAGCAGTGATGCATGTTTTAAAGCCTGCCTGCAAAGAAAAAGTAAGCAGCATGATAGAATGGTACGCGCAACCGCTTGCCGGCGATACAACGCCCAGGCTTATAGAATCCCATCAGCTTTCTTTGGAAGATACCGTACTCGGGTTATCGCGCAAAGGCTCGCTGCTGGTTTGGAAATTAGCCGAAGAGCGTATGACGATCAGCATCAGGAACCTGAAGATGTTTTACAGCATATCTGTTTTGATAGATAGTATACAGTTCAAGCCCGGTAATTATGTTTTAGATGCATCGAAGTTCAGGTATATCGGATACAATGATCCGCGCAAATATGCATGCAGCAATTGCTATGAGCTCACTGCAAGGCACGCGCCCTATGTAAAGAAATAAGGTTTTGTTACACAGAAGAAACG
>JBAVMD010000362.1:0-4169 GCA_049689695.1 Chitinophagaceae bacterium
GGGCACATGCAAGCGAATGACCTCCTAACAGGCAAAAAGCAGCATACCAGAATGCCCAGTTGAATAACCAAAGCAAGACGGTATACAAAGGCGATGCAATCGAACCCCATTTGCGGTACTGCTGGTAACTATTGATAGTTACACCTGTATGCTGCATAAAATGTGCAGCCCTTCTGTAATCTTTTTCATCCAGGTTTTTAGAAATGCTTTGATGATTTACATCAGACAGCATGCAATACATAAAGCCTGCCTGGGCATTGTAAGGATCGCCCGGAAGGTCTGACTTGGTATGATGAACATGATGCGACACCACGTAGATCTCTTCTGGAAATGTTTTGATCACCAGGTTCTGCGTGATAAAACGCCAGATGGGATGACTGAATTTATAAGACTTATGGGTGCAGTAGCGATGGAACCATATAGTGCCATGTGTGCCCATAATGACCATGCTGTATACCACGATCGCTGCAAGCAGCTTCCAGGAAAAATAAAAAAGAAGGAAATTAACGAGGAAAGGGACCATGCACGCGGCCATCAGCCAGGCACAAAGCGAAATCCAGTTTCTCTTGTCCTTGAAAATATTGATGCGTGAAAAAGCTTCGCGGTATAATTGCTTCAGTGTAGGAACAACCAGTTCACCTTTTTCATTCTGCCAACGATAAGATGGTTCCTGTAATACGTGATCAATAAAAGCCATAGATTTTCTGCAAATGATGATATAAAGCGCACAAGAAATTATCTTAAGAAAGAAGCACCCAAGGTACGGCTTTTATTTGATCAGCAGTTGTATAGAGATGTGAAAAATACCCTTTTACGCCCGTTTGATGAGCCCGATCTTCTCCCCATTCCAATCGGGGAATAATTTCCCATTGTCCCTGATCTTCAGGTGAGCGGTTGCCACTTCACTGAACACAGACCTGAAATCTGTTGTTACCGGAAGATCTCTTCTGTCTTCAAGGTTTTCTATAGACAGCTCAGGCACTTTTCCATATACACGGCCTCCCTGGATGCTGTTACCCAAAATGAACATGCATGAAGCCCTTCCATGATCGGTACCATTCGATCCGTTTTGCGCTACGGTCCTTCCAAACTCCGTCATGGTCATTACCTCCACATCGTCCTGGTAAGAACCCATGTCTGTCCAGAAGGCGGTGATAGCGCTGCTCAGGTCTGCCACGTTTCTTGCAAAGGTGCCGTTCTCGGTCCCCTGGTTGTAGTGCGTATCCCACCCGCCGCATTCTGCAAAACCTATCTCAAGCCCAACATCCATTTTGATCAGCTGCGCGATCTGCTTCAGCGAATTGCCTAATGGTGATATCGGGTATTGCGCACCGTTAGCCGGTATATAATTCTTTACGTCGGCGCTCTTTAAAATTTTTACTGCTTCAAAACTTTCTTTGCCTGTTTTGCTCAGCAGGTCAGAAGATGTTTTATCGTACAGCTCTTCAAAGCTTTTAGCGGCGGTATTGGCAGCCATTGGATTGCCCCGCATGCGGATCGCAAAATCTTCCAGGTTGCTGATGGCAACCGTAGCATGATCTCCATAAAAAGACCTGGGCAAAGAAGAAGTGAGGCTCACAGCCTGGAAGGGCGATACAGCTTCATGACCCAGCAAGCCTGCCGCACGATTCAGCCATCCGCTCTCTGTGCCCTTATTGAAAGGTGTGCCTGATTCCATGTAATCCTGCGCATCAAAATGCGAACGCGTGTTGTTGGGTGAGCCAACTCCATGCACAATAGCCAGTCTTTTTTCTTTGAATAAATTTTCGAAAGAGTTCATTGCAGGATGCAATCCAAAACGGCCATCGAGATCTATCAATGGTTTACCGGAAGCCCTGGCAGCCGACATGAACAGGTTTGGCCTTGCTTTCTGCAGCCAGTTATCAGTAAAAGGCGTTACCGCCATCAGTCCATCCATGGCGCCTCTTTGAAAAATGCACACGAGGATCTTGTTCTTTTTGTAGGGCGACCACATTTTGTTGCTGCCGGCCGCTTTTGCAATGAAAGAAGGTACGCCGCCAAGGCCCGCGGCAAAAAGCGCGAGACCACCGGATTTTAAAAACACTCGTCTTGATGCCATAAATATTTTTTATTTGCGGGAACTATCTGCGTTGAAATTCTGGTGAACCGATAATGATGCCTACTACCTGCGAGAGCATAGTGTTGTTGCCCATCGCCAGCTCAACAGCTTCGCCATTTCCTTTTTTGTTTACGCCTTTCTTAGGTTTGCCATTTGCTTTTGCATTGGCATTTTCATCCATCATTGCACCATCATCTTCTTCTGTTGATTGCATGGCGGCGTTGGCCGATGGAGATTTGCCTGCAGCCTCGTCTACTTTCTTCACCAGCTCAGGATCGTTGAGCATGGGTGTAAGCCTCTTGATGGTTTCATCAACATTCCTTGCAGGCATCAGCAGCTTGCTGTAAGTTTTCAGCGCGTCTTCGGCGCTTTCGGGTTCATGATTGCTGTTTAGCGAGAGCAGGTTGATCCTGATCCCCGGAATGCGCTCCGATGCCAGGGCCAATCCAAAATTCATGCGGTTGAGCAACGAGCCGGTATTGATCCAGTATTGTCCGCGATCGGGGAAACCTGTCGGGGCCTGGTAGTAATATACTTTCTGTCCCATCCTTGTTATCCAGTTATACAGTTGGAAGGGAGCCATGATGTCTGCATTCAATGATCTCACAGCGCTGATGGCCAGTTCAAAAGGTGATTTTGTTTTCTCGCGAAGCGCTTCTTTATTCCAAAATTCAGGAGCCGCCACCATAGTAATGAGCACCTCCCTGATATCGCCTTCCTTCTCCAGGAATGTCTTTGCCATTTTATCTATAAGGCTCTGCGGCGGGTTATCGCTCACAAAACGCACGGCCAGTTTTTTCGAAATGAATTTAGCGGTAGAAGCATGCGTGGCCAGCATGTGTATCAGCTTCACACCTTCTTCATAACCGCCGCCTGCAGCAAAGTTTACACCCAGCACTTTTTTCGATTGTTTGTCGTGTTTATTAGCGGCAAATAAAAAATCATCTTCCACTACAAAGCCCAGTTTTTTAATGCGATCGTCGGTAAGCGCTTTCCTGTTCTTTATTTTGATGTTGTATTCAACTTCGGGATTCACCGTCCAGCCGGTGAGTACACGCGCTGCCTGCGTAACATCAGCCTGTGTATAGCCGCCATCTACTCCAAGGGTATGCAGCTCCATGATCTCACGTGCATAGTTTTCATTCAGCCCTTCCATTTTCGGCTTTTTGATCTTGCCATTTGCCTTTTTATCGCCGCCAGGTTCCATTGCACGCTCCATCATCTCCTGCCTTCTTTCAGCAACTTTCTTTTGCATGCCGGTCGCATTTTCATCGTTTACAGAACTTTTAAAATTATCGAGGTAGGCGAGCATGGCGGGCGATTTGGCGGTGGCCAGCAGTAGGGTTTCAAACTTGTTCAGCACATTCGGGCGGATCACATCTCTTTCATAGGCTGTAACAAACTGGCGTATTTCCCCTTTGGTAAGAGACACGTTGAAATGGTTGAACCAAAAATCTGTAAGCACTTCCTGCAACTGGTTATTTGAATAAGCTGCGCGAAGTATTTTCTGATTGATGAGCTCGCGCAAAAGTTCGGTCTGCGGCTTAAGGCCGTTTTCCTGCATATATTGTACAACATCCTTCCTGTAATCTTTCTTATCCTTCGATATAGAATCCTTATCAATCTCTCCGTCTTTAATAGCTTTCCTTAACACCTGGCCGGGCTTGGGATAAATTTGAACGATCTCTGCATTGGTCATGCTGAGCGATTTAAAACCCGCCAGCCTGTTGGTCAATTTTGCTTCTTCACCCTGCGAAGCGAGCTGTTGCTGAAACCATTTTTCGAGCCCCATCTTTACAACGTCTTCAACCTGGCCGGGTTTGGCCCCGAAGCTGAATCGGCTCAACAGGTGAGCGGCAGCTTCCTGGTCGTTAAGACCGGCTTTCTGGTAAGGAAAACGGTAGGTAGGATTGCTGTCTCCCGGCCCGTTAAAAGAAGATAATATCGCGTTGCCAATGGTGAGTAAAACCAGCAAACAGAGGGATTGTACGATCTTTTTCATGCAATGTGTTGAGTAATAAGTGCGCCAAAACAAAAAGGCAGTCAAATAGACCGCAGAAAACTACAAACGTTTAACGAAGTCTTATAT
>JBAVMD010000363.1:0-7148 GCA_049689695.1 Chitinophagaceae bacterium
AGGGTACAAGGCACAAGGGACAAGGTACAAGAAGCAAGAAAAGAGTTAAGGGGTAGTCCGCTTTATTCTTTACTTGCTTCTTGTACCTTGTGCCTTGTGCCTTTCCTTGTCCCTTGTACCTTGTACCTTAATTCTGCAATTCCATTGCCGAATTAAACCATTCTCCATCAAAGCTCGCATTATACTTCTTATAAAAATTAATTGCCGGCTCATTCCATTTCAACACCTGCCATACAATGGCGCTGAAGCCTTTTTCTTTTGCTTCGATGATCAGGCGGTCGAAGAGTAACCTTCCGACACCCTTGCCGCGGCTTGCTTCGGTAACAATAAAATCTTCCAGGTACATGCGCTGGCCTTTCCAGGTAGAAAAGCGGATGTAGTACAGTGCAAATCCTATGATCACTCCATCTTCTTCTGCCACAAAGGCCCACCAGACAGGATGCGGGCCAAAGCCGCTCTCCGTAAAATGTTCCAGCGTTACAGTTACCTGGTCAGGAGCACGCTCATAAATGGCTAGCTCTGTTACCAGCTCCAGCATGCGTGGGCAATCTTCTTTTACTGCTTTTCTTAATTGGATATTCGTATGCACATTTTGGGTTTTGACTTATAACACGAATTATGAGGCACGAATTTCACGAATTATGACCGGTCATAAAATAAAATTCGTGCAATTGGTGCTTACAACTCGTGTTATTCCTGAAATTCAGTAAATTCATCGGATATACCTCCCCTTGCCAGTATGAACCCACACGTTGCCGGTAAAAAATTCCTGTTTTTTCCATACCCCAAGCCGGTGTGTGTGTTTATTTTTTCCATTATTACGCTTGCTTTATTTGCGCAGGAAATGAAACCTGCTGCTTCCGACACGGCTGCCAATCCCGTTTACAAAATGTACATGTCATCCATCGGAGGCGCAGCTAATTTATTCAACGGCACCGAATACACAGCGGTGTACCCGCTTACCAATGGCACACCTTTCTGGAACAGCGCGGGGTTTCAAACAGGCATTATCAGTTACGAAGGCGTGGTGTATAAAGATATTTCCATCGCTTACGATCTTGTAACGAATGAAGTGATCATAAAAGGCCACCGTCAGCTTATCACAAAGCTGGACGCATCTAAAATAAATTTCTTTCTGTTGTCTGATCATTTGTTCGTAAGGCTCAGCGGCGAAACGGAAAGCAAGAACCGGTTGCCAGAAGATTTTTACGACCTCGTATACAACGGCCCGGTGAAAGTATATGTCAAAAGAAAAAAACAGGCAGAGCGATCTTTCAATGCAGAAGACCCATACCGGTTTGCAGCCTATAACGCGTATTTCATATACAAGGACAGCTCGTACCGGCAGGTGATGGGAAAGAATGCATTGCTGGATGTTTTTCGTGATAAAAGCGATGCTATCAGGGCATTCTGGAAGCAGGGCAATCTTAATTTCAAGGCGGGGCTGGAAGATGCTGTCATTCAGACGGCAAAATATTATGCGAATCTCAAAGAATGAACATGTATAAAAAACGGCGCTCAGCCGGTTTATTGTTATTGTGTATTTTATTGGCCTGCGCTGCATGGGCGCAGCCGGGCAAACGCATATCCGGGAACTTTCAATCTGTGAAGTTCAGCAGCTTTGTGCAGCAGGTAGAGCAGGGAACTTCTTATCGTTTTTATTTTGAGCCTTCCGCACTCGATAGCTTCATAGTAAATGTGACTGCAAATGATCTTACAATAAATGAGTTACTGCAGAAAGTTTTTCAGCAATCGCCCTATCATTTTGTGGTAGGCCCTTCTGATCGTATTTATATTACTAAGCAGGCCCCATTGAAAACAACGCTGCCTGATGATTTTTTCAACCAGGCCAAAATTGCAAAAGATACCATCGCACAAACACCACCGGTTGCAGAAATAACGGTAAGGGAAAAGATCAAAGCGCCTGTTGAAAATAAATTATACGAGATAGGGTCGAAGTCTGCGCAGTCCAAAAACAAGGTTACACTCGCGGGCTATGTAAAAGACAGTAAAAGCGGCGAACCCATTCCCGGCGCTTCCATTTTTATTGACAGCTTATCAGTAGGGGTGCTGACTGACCAGTTCGGGTATTATTCGCTCACATTGCCAACAGGCAGGCATCAGTTGCAGATAACAAGTGTGGGCATGAAGAATACAAGAAGGCAATTGCTGCTGCATGCAGATGGGCAGTTGAACATCGAACTCACTGAATACATTCCAAGCCTGAAAGAAGTAGTGGTTACAGCGGCAAGAACGTCCAACACGCGCAGTCTGCTGATGGGCGCAACAAAACTTTCCATACAGGCCATCAGGCAGGTGCCTGTAGTATTTGGTGAGGCAGACGTTTTGAAAGTGGTGCTTACCCTGCCCGGCGTTACTTCGGTTGGCGAGGCAAGCACTGGCTTTAATGTAAGAGGCGGTTCGGCAGACCAAAACCTGATCATTTTAAATGATCTTACAATTTACAACCCGGCTCACCTGTTCGGTTTCTTTTCTGCCTTTAATCCTGATGTTATTAAAAGTGTTGAATTGTACAAAAGCGCCATACCTGAGAAATATGGCGGCCGGTTATCTTCGGTGCTGGATGTAACTACCAAGGAAGGCAACAGTAAAAAGATCTCGGGCAATGGCGGCATCGGATTGCTTACGAGCAAGCTTTCCATTGAAGGGCCGATCGTAAAAGATAAAACTACTTTCATTGCAAGCGGCCGCACCAGTTATTCCAACTGGCTGTTGAAGAAGGTACCCAATTCAGCTTATAGGAACAGCAGGGCTTCTTTTTATGATGCAGATTTTCACCTGAGCCATACCGTTAATGCAAAGAATAATCTTTACCTAAATGCTTATATCAGCAATGACGAGTTCAGGCTGAACAATGATACTTCTTACAGGTATGGTAACAAGAACATCAACCTGAAGTGGAAACATATTTTCAATAACAAGTTTTATGGCTTGTTAACTGCGGGCTATGATAAATACGATTATAAAATTTCGAGTGAAAGCAATGTTACCAATGCGTACAGGCTTGCGTTCGATATCAACCAGTTGAACCTGCGCACTGATTTTACTTACTCGCACGGACTGAAGCATGTGTTCAGGTTCGGGCTTACATCCATTTACTACAAGCTTCATCCCGGTTCTTTTGAACCGAATGCCGCACAATCATTGGTTGTACCAGATAGGTTACAGTCGGAACAGGCCCTGGAAAGCGCTTTGTATCTGGGCGATGAATACACTATAACTCCTGAATTGTCCATCAGTGCGGGCATCCGTTATTCCGTATTTAATTATCTCGGCCCGCACGATCAGTACAATTATGTGCAGGACCTGCCGCGAAGCAAGAATACCATCACAGATACCGCAAGTTTTTCTTCGGGAAAGATCATTCAAACGTACAGTAATCCTGAGTTCAGGTTCACGCTTCGTTATAGCCTGCCCGGCGATGCTTCGGTTAAATTCAGTTTCAATACGCTAAGGCAGTATATCCACATGCTGTCTAACACCAATGCTATTTCACCTACCGATGTATGGAAGCTGAGTGATGCTTATATCAAGCCGCAGGAAGGCAGCCAGATATCCGCGGGGTTTTATAAGAACTTTCGTTCTAACACCATCGAAACTTCAATTGAGGTGTATTATAAACGATTGAAAAATTACCTCGATTATAAAAGCGGCGCTGCTTTGATATTGAACCATCACATCGAAACAGATGTGATCAGCTCAAAAGGGCAGGCTTATGGCGCTGAGCTGCTGATAAAAAAATTATCAGGTAAGCTGAACGGATGGGTGAGCTATTCTTATTCGCGGATACAACTGCAATCTGATGATCCGAAAGCGGGTGAACTGGTAAACGAAGGAAAGTATTATCCCGCCAATTACGATAAGCCGCACAATGCGAACGTTATTGGCAACTACAGGTTCTCGCACCGGTACAGTCTTTCACTTGGATTTAATTACAGCACGGGAAGGCCTGTTACGTTACCTCTCGCAATTTTTAATTTCGGAGGCGGACAGAGAGTGTATTATTCAGACAGGAACAGCTACCGGATACCGGATTATATCCGTGCAGACCTTTCGTTCATGATAGAAGGAAATCATAAGGTCAAAAAGCTTACGCATAATTCATGGACTTTCGGCGTGTACAATCTTACCGGCAGAAAGAATGCGTATTCAGTTTATTTTGTGCAGGAGAATGGGCAGATGAAGGGTTACCAGTTATCTATTTTTGGCACACCCATTCCTTTTGTAACGTATAATTTTCGATTTTAAACGATAAGAAAACATTTACGATATACAGGATACTTTTAATTGCACTGCTGTTTACGGCGTGCAGGCAGGTATACGAGCCGCCGGCTATCACGGCGCCCAATCGCTACCTGGTGGTGGAAGGGGTGATCAACGCAACACCCGGAGGGCGTACTACCATCATGCTTTCAAGAACAAGAAATCTTACAGATACTTTCGTGGTAGATCCGGTTCAGGGCGCAATTCTGCAGATCGAAGCTTCTAACGGCACACAGTATACGCTTACTGAGCAGGCAGGAGGAAAATATGTATCTGCTCCCCTTAGTTTGAATGCCGGGTTGAATTACCGGCTTAAAATAACTACCGGCAGTCAATATGTTTCTGATTTTGTGCCGGTAAAAATAACTCCGCCCATCGATAGCCTTAGCTGGACCCAGGATAAGGATGTAACTGTTTTTGTAAGCACGCACGATCCGCTGAACAATGCGCGGTACTACCGTTGGGATTTTACAGAGACCTGGCAGTACGAGGCAGTGTACGATAACCTGCTTGGTGTGGAGAACCGGCTGATATTTTACAAGGATTCAAACACGCAAACGTTCAATTGCTGGAGCGAGGAAGAAGCCAGGGAGATAGCACTGGGAACTTCTGTAAAGCTTAGCCAGGATGTGATTGACCGTGCGCCTGTAACCATTGTTCCGCAGAACTCAGAAAAGATCAGCGTGCGTTACAGCATTCTTGTAAGGCAATATACGCTCACCGAAGAAGCGCATAAGTACTGGGAGATACTGCAAAAAAATACGCAGCGCCTGGGAAGCCTGTTCGATGCGCAGCCTGGTCAGCTTAAAGCCAACATCAGGAATTCCGCGAATGCGGCTGAACCTGTGATCGGTTTTGCAAGTGCATCTACCGTTACTGAAAAAAGAATGTTCATTGATCATGCTGAAGTGGTTGACTGGGGCAGCCTTGTTCCGGGGCCGGAGTGTAAACCCGTGTTTACTTTTCAGAACCCGACAAATTTCCTGATCTACGATTATCCTGACACCTCTTACGTTCCCTATTATTTTGTGACCGGCGGAGGTCTGGCAGTTGTACAAAAACCATGTATAGATTGCAGAACAAGAGGCGGCATCAATAAAAAACCATCATTCTGGTAACAATCAATAAACTAATAAACTGATACTCGTCACATCACATATAAAAACCCTGGGCAAATGCTTGTTGCTGTTGCTGCTTGCATACCCTCCTTTGTACGCGCAGCAGCCTGTTGAAGACCTGAAGCAACAATTTGCAGCATTCCAGCAACTGGCGCCACAGGAAAAGCTTTTTGTACATACCGATAAGAATTTTTACTTAACAGGAGAGACCATCTGGTTCAAATTATATCATGTAGATGCAGGTTCGCACAAAACTTCAGACATCAGTAAAGTGGCGTATGTAGAAATACTTAATCACGAAGCAAAGCCGGTGATGCAGGTGAAGGTGGGCCTTCATGTAAACAATGGAAGCGGCGATGGATCTTTTATACTTCCTGCGCACCTTGCATCCGGAACTTACCAATTGCGCGCATACACGCAATGGATGAAAAATTTTGATGCCTCGTATTATTTTAATAAGACGTTGAGCATTGTAAACACCTCTGTTCGTCCTGACTGGCTATCGCTTGAAAAACGCGAGGCTTACCATGTGCAATTCTTCCCTGAGGGAGGTAACCTTGTGTATGGATTGCAGAGCAGGATTGGATTTAAGATCACTGATCAATACGGTAAGGGCGTTGAAGGCAACGGTGTGATTATAGACCAAAAAAATAATGCAACACGATTTTACACGTCACGGTTTGGTATTGGAAGTTTTTCTTTTCTGCCTGTTGCGGGTTCAGATTATAAAGTGTCAGTAACATTGAATAATGGAAAAATGTTTACTGCCTCTCTGCCCGCGGTTTATAAGGAAGGTTATGTAATGAATGTAAGCGAGGTTGATAAAGACCGGGTAAGAATCACTGCAACTTCAACCAATAATGCAAATACCATTTTGTACCTGCTCGGGCATACCAGGCAGCAGGTGAAAGTGGCGCTTGGTGAGCGTATCAATAATGGCAAAGCGGAATGGACCATTAATAAAGACCAGTTGGGAGAAGGCGTTTCTCATTTCACGCTGTTCAATGAAAACCGCCAGCCTGTTTGTGAACGCCTGTATTTCAGAAGACCAGTAAGTAAATTGAACATCGGTGTTACTGCCGGTGCAGGCGAATATAAAACGAGGTCAGAAGTTTCACTGAACCTCAATACACAGAATGAAAAAGCGCAGCCGGTGAAAGGTGAGCTTTCATTATCGGTCTTCCTGCTTGATTCACTGCAAACGGCGGATCAGCAAACGATCGACAGTTATTTATGGCTTGCTTCTGATCTGAACGGTACAATAGAATCTCCTGCATATTATTTCAGCGATTCTTCTGCAGAAGTGAACAGGGCAATAGATGATCTTTTGCTCACACATGGCTGGCGCAGGTTTCGATGGGAAGATGTGAAGAGCAAGCCTGTTTTTAATTTTCTGCCGGAATACGAAGGGCTCACCATACATGCAAAAGTGGTAGACAAACAAAGCGGTGCACCTGGTCGTGGCATTGTCAGTTATTTATCTGTTGCCGATGAAAATTTCCAGGCGAGCAATGCCGTTAGCAATGAAAAAGGCGAAGCCCGTTTTGTGATGGGTAATGTGTTTGGGCCAAATGAATTGGTAGCGCAAACCGACAGCAACTCCAATCGTTACCGGATAGAGTTGCAAGACCCTTTTGCAGGCAAACCTGATGCGCTGGTTTTACCGCGTTTCAACCTGACTGATAAATGGAAGGAACAATTGAACCTTCATCACCTGAATGCGCGCATCAGTAATTCCTACCAACC
>JBAVMD010000364.1:0-8432 GCA_049689695.1 Chitinophagaceae bacterium
AAATCCTTTCCTGTAAAAAGAAGCAACTCTCAATCAGATAGCTTTTCCGCCTAACCCAAAGAAATACCAGCCATAGAATTAATATCGTTGTTATCGTTCCACATTCTTTATATTAAAACAAAAATCCCATGCGCTACATACTGCTGGCATTTGTGCTGTGCTGTTCCCTGTCAGGTTTTAGCCAGTATAAGAACGATAATACGCTCTTCAAGACAGTCTTTGTAGAAGACCTCTGCTCACAACTGAAAAAAACGCCCGGCGCCCTCCTGCTTGATGTGCGCTCTAAAGGTGAATACGAAGATACCTCTACGTTCTATAGCCTTAACATCGGCCGGTTGACAAATACAACGCATCTCGACATCACTGAAATGCCTGCACGCTGGCGCGAACTGACGGCCTATAAAGACAAGCCTGTATATGTTATGTGCTCTCACAGCCAGCGCAGCCGCCGGGTTTCAAAAATGCTTACGGATAGCGGGTTTACAAACATCATTAATGTAAACGGAGGGCTTACTACTTATAATCTGCTGCCGGCTGCCGCGGTTTGCAAAGACCAGTTGTACCAAACCGCTAACAGCTTTAAATTTATTTCCCCGCTTGATCTCTGCAGTTTTTTGAATGCTAATAAAGATGCATTTATCCTGGATGTAAGATCAGATTCAACGTATAAAGGAATTGCGACCAACGAGCGGCAGAATGCCGCGGGCAATATCAAGGGCTCAGTAAGCATTCCATTTGCTTCGCTGGAATCTTCCTTATCGCAAATACCATCGGGCAAAAAAATATTGGTGGTGGATGACTTCGGAAATGATGCTCCCCGTGCCGCCCTGCTGCTCCTCAAAAAAGGCCATACCGATGTGCAGGTGCTTTTTAATGGAATGGATATGCTGATGAGCAGAAGCCGCAATGAAGTGAATTGTATGGACAAGTTCCTGACCCGCACAGCTTCTTATCAATTGATATCATCCGACGAATTTGACGCGCTGGTACGGAAAGAACAAAACCTGACCATCGTGGACGTACGCCCGGCTGATGAATTCAGCAACCAGTCAAAAACCGGCTGGCGAAATATAGGCCGCATCCGCAATGCCGTGAACATACCCGACAGCGTTTTCGCATCACGCATCAATGAACTGGACAAGAATAAAAAGATCGTTATTTACTATTTCTCCAATGGCACAGATGCCTTCCGTTCAGCGAAGCGGCTTACAGACCAGGGTTTTAAGAACGTATATGTGCTCACCGGCGGCATCTTCAACCTGCGCTGGCAGGCAGCCAACTACAAAGGCAGGTCGCAGTTGAAGGAACATGTGGTGGATATACCTGCGGAAAACCTGTAATAGGGGTCATTAAGTCATTGGTCATTAGGTCATTGAGGTGATCCTGCAACCCAATTTTTCCATCCTGCTTTACATCCTTACTTTTGCGCCCTTGTTAAGAAGCGGCGAGCTATGAGCTACGAGCTGCGAGCAAAGAACTTCCTGCTCGAGGCTAATAGCTCGAAGCTCGCAGCTTGTAGCTATCGACCTTAAATCTAAAATCGCAAAAATGGCTTTACAGGCAGGGATCGTGGGTTTGCCGAATGTTGGAAAATCTACTCTATTTAATGCGCTCAGCAATGCAAAGGCACAGGCCGCAAATTTTCCGTTTTGTACCATAGAACCGAACGTTGGTGTGATCACCGTTCCGGACGCAAGGCTCATCGAGCTGGAAAAGCTGGTTAAGCCCGAACGCGTAGTGCCTACTACTGTTGAGATAGTGGACATTGCCGGCCTCGTAAAAGGCGCCAGCAAAGGTGAAGGTCTGGGCAACCAGTTCCTGGGCAATATCCGCAGCACAGATGCCATCATACACGTGCTGCGCTGTTTTGAAGATGACAATGTGATACATGTTGACGGAAGCGTAAACCCTGTTCGTGATAAAGAGATCATCGATATTGAGCTGCAGTTGAAAGACCTGGATACTGTAGAGAAAAAGATAGCCAAGATCGAAAAGCAGGCACGCACTGAAAAAGATGCGGCACGCGGACTCGAAATATTGCAGGGAATTAAAAAACACCTCGAGCAGGGGCAGAACGCAAGATCTTTTGTTGTATCAGACGATGACAGGGAAAAGCATGTGAACGATATGTTCCTGCTCACTGTAAAGCCAGTGATCTACGTTTGCAATGTGGATGAAAAATCAGTGGTCAGCGGCAATGCACATACCAAAGCTGTGCAGGAACAGGTGAAAGATGAGAAAGCAGAGATCCTTTACATCAGCGCTGCTATTGAAAGCGAGATTGCTACACTGGAAAGTTTTGACGAAAGACAATTGTTCCTGGAAGATCTGGGGTTAACAGAATCAGGCGTTACACGACTCATTACTTCAACTTATCGCATACTTAACCTCGCTACTTACTTTACCGCAGGTGTAAAAGAAGTGCGCGCATGGACCATCACCAAAGGCATGACCGCTCCGCAGGCAGCCGGCGTTATTCATACTGATTTTGAAAAAGGTTTCATCCGCGCGGAGGTCATCAAATACACAGACTTCGTTAAATACGGTTCAGAAGCTGCGTGCCGCGATGTGGGAAGATTGGCTGTGCAGGGAAAAGAATATGTTCCTGAAGATGGAGATATAATGCATTTCAGGTTTAATGTATAAAGACCAGAACACTGATCATTAATCCGCGTTCTCCTTTCCCATAAAAAAATTAAGAAGGCTCCCTAAGGAGCCTTCTTCTTACTAACCTCATACGGAATATCTTCTGTAGGATAAACTAAAACACGTTATAACCAAAGCTCACGTAATACAATCCACCAATTTCAGGATTGCCGAAAGCCGTTTTGTAGTATTTATTAAACAGGTTTGACCCGCCTACTTTTACCAGTGAACGGCTGTTGGGCAATTTATAGCTTATTTGCGCATCTACTGTAGTAAAGCCCGGAATAGTTCCCTGTCTGAAATCACTCTGGTAGAAGAACTCATCCTGCTTCCTGATAGCTACGTTGAAACCGAACCTGTTCTGGTATCCGAAGCCAGTGTTACCAATGCTTACATTCACCCTGTAAGTAGGTACGTTAAAGAAGGCAATGAAACCTGAGTCAACATTTGTAATGCGGTCGGCAGACGCATTCACGCTGAACGTGAAATTCCTGGGCAATAACCAATCAACGCTTGCTCCATAACCGTAAGTAGATACTTTGCTCAGGCTGTTAACAGCTACAGAAAAAGTAGTACGTGTAGCGGAGTTGTATACCTGCAGAGGATTGGCGGCATCCAGCGGCTGCATTACAATTCTTCTTCCGAGGAAGTTTTCATATTTGCCGTAGTATCCATAAATATCTATCAACAGTTTTTTTGCAAACAATCCTTTGTAACCTCCTTCAACAGAACGCATGGTTTCCGGTTTGTATTCGGGGAACGATGCTTTCTGCAGCAATGCAGGGTTGCCTAATACCACGCTTTCGAAAGTATATGGAGTATTGGTTTCGAATTTATAGAAGCTTCTCAATTCAGGCAATCCGCCTATGAGAATTGTACCACCGCCGATCTCCAGGTTGATCCACTGATTCTGCGTGGTGGGGAAACGGTAGGCAGTCTGGTAAGAAGCCCTGAGGTTATGATTCTCCACCAGCTTGATCACCGCAGTAAAACGTGGTGTGAAGCGGCCGGGGAAGTTTTCGTTATAATCGTAACGGCCTGCAGCAGTAAGTTTTAAACGATCACCAAAAAGGCTTCTTGATATCTGTGCATAAGCGCCCAGTTCGTTGATGCTGATGGGGCCTGCGCTATCGGCAAACAAAGTTCCTTTTGAATCCAGCACGTATTGTTTCCAGTTACCTCCTACTATCAGGTCTACAAACTTCAGCTTATTGCCAAAATTATACTGGCCTTCCACCATGTACAGGTCTGACCTGTCAAGGAACATACCGCCCAGTGGAATAGGTTTCTTTCTTACCTGGTCGAACAACGTTCTGAACGCCTCAGTACCGGGAACAGGACGGCCAACATCGGCAGCGTTTCTTCCAACAAGGTGCGCGTTGAAGTTATCAAGCCCTGCTGACCTCGCGCCTACATAGTTGCCTATGTAAGTAGGGAACCAGGTGGTGCTTGGCTTCCATGCTTCGTTGAACAGCCTTGTTGTTACTGTTGAGTTATATGACTCGCCTGAGTTTTCCTGTGTGGTATAAGCACGAAGGAACCAATCCTTATGTTTGAATTCCAGCTTATACTGACCCATTTTCAGGTCTTTCAATGAATACCTGTCGCTTCCGGTATATACTGTATTGCCGGTGCCCCAGTATCCGCTGAGTGAAGCTTCGATGTTTGGAGTGATCTTGTAAAACAAGCCGCCTGAAAAGCGGAAGTTCACAGTATTGTTATTGACTACTTCTGATTCTTTATAACCTGTTCTCGACACCAGTTGACTAGGAATGAGGTTGTTTCTCAATCCGAAATAGAAAGGGACCAGTGTTTGAACCGTTGGCTGCAATGGCGCAGGCAAGGCTCCGATAAAGGCAGCTATCTGCGCAGGAGTTGCATTTGCAGGCAGCGCGGCATTCATTGCGGCAACAATGTCCAATGTTCCGCCGGTAGCGGCCAGTATGCCTGCACGTGTCTGTGTTTGCACGCTGTTGGCAACTGTAAGCATGTTTGCATTGGTTTCATCACCATATACATTCACGCCATCATAGTTGGGATCTGTAAGGCGGCCGCCGGCTTTTACGCCTCCATACTGGCTGCGGGCTGCATCGCCTATCTGGTAGTTGGTAGAATCGTTGGCTACCCAGTCTTTTGCATGGACAAACTCAGCGCCTATCTTAAACGCGAATTTTTCAGATGCTTGGTGTCCCCAACGCATGGCCCAGTCGAAATAAGGTGATGCGCTGCTGCGCTGACTGCGATCGGTATGCATGATGCCATTCTTTACCTGGAAACTTAATCCCTGGTAACGGAAAGGGTTTTTACTGTTGATGATAAGCGTACCATTCATACCGCCGGGCCCGTAAAGAGCGGAAGAAGCGCCGGGCAGCAATTCCATGCTTTCTACATCCAGTTCTGTAAGGCCGATCACTGAACCTACTGAGAAGTTCAGGCCGGGAGCCTGGTTATCCATCCCATCCACCAGCTGGTTCAGGCGGGCGTTACCGCTTCCGTTGAAGCCGCGGGTGCTGGGCGTGGCGTATGTAAGACTTGAATATGTAAGGTCAACGCCTTTAACGTTGCGAAGAATGTCGTAATAAGTCGTAGCCGGTGAATTCCTGATATTGGCAGCATTGATCCGCTCAATGGAAACGGGAGATTCCAGGATGCGCTCCGGAACGCGGCTTGCAGAAACAACTACTTCCACACCCAGGGTAGAAGCAGGAATGAGCTCAACATCAACGCTCTGTCCTGCGCTGGTAACCTGCACTTCCTTAGGTTCAAACCCAACTGAAGTAACAACGATGGTAAACGGGGGTTGCTGGCTTGTAACAAGCCTGAAATTTCCTTTATCATCCGTAAAAGTTCCGACTGTTGAACCTTTGATGGTTACAGACACAGCAGGAACAACATCTTTATTAGAGGTATTGCGAACGTTTCCTGTAATAGTTACTGTTTGGGCTACGGCAGCAAGTGAGAATATGGCAGATAATATAAAAGCAGCCAGGTAACGGTAGCTTTTTCTCATAATTGTAGTTTTTGGACGCTGGTTAATGAGGCAAAATACATATTGTAGGCTTTCTGTAAAAATTTAATTTGTAAGAGGTTCTGCACGTGTGTTGATATTTTAAAGCCCTGCAAATTGTAATGGAACAAACCTGCCAGTATATTCGGGAAATGAATCAGGAAACGCTTCAACTTCCGGGACAGACCGCTTTTTACAGGGGTAAGGTAAGAGATGTGTATACTATTGGCGACGATATGCTGGTAATGATAGCCTCAGACCGCATCTCGGCGTTCGACGTAGTGCTTCCCCGCCCCATTCCATATAAAGGACAGGTGCTCAACCAGATTGCTGCTTATATGCTCCGGGCCGCCTCTAATATTTGTCCCAACTGGCTGCTGGATGTTCCGGCCGCCAACGTGTCCGTTGGTTTTAAGTGTGTACCTTTTAAGATAGAAATGGTGGTGCGCGGTAATCTTACCGGCCATGCCTGGCGAACTTATGCCGCCGGCAAGCGGGAATTGTGTGGTGTAACCCTGCCCGAAGGAATGAAGGAGAATGATTATTTCCCCCAGCCCATCATCACCCCTTCAACAAAAGCGGCTGCAGGGCATGACGAAGATATTTCAAAGGAAGAGATCATTAAACAAGGATTGGCGACCGAAGAAGAATGGAAGGTGCTGGAAAAATATGCGCTGAAATTATTCGAAAGAGGAAAAGAGATCGCTTCAAAAAGAGGACTGATACTGGTTGATACGAAATATGAATTCGGGAAGATCGATGATGTTATTTACCTGATGGATGAGGTGCATACCCCCGACTCTTCCAGGTATTTTTATGCGGACGGATTTGAAGAAAGACAGGAGAAAGGCGAACGGCAGCAGCAGTTGAGTAAAGAGTTCGTGCGTGAATGGCTTATTGCCAACAACTTCATGGGAAAAGAAGGCCAGACCGTTCCGCCAATGAGCGATGAATGGGTTGATACGATCTCAAAGCGCTACATTGAGTTATATGAAAAAGTGATTGGCGAAGCGTTCAAGCCTGAAACATTGAGCGATGAAGAAACAAAGCTGCACATCGGGGAAAGCTTAAAGTATCTTAACAAAAAGATATTTTAAGCTTTTATTACTGTTACCTATCTTCTTTTTTATTACCGTTCTTACACAGGTATATGCATGTTAATTAATCAGCATCAATATTTCAGCATCCACGGTTTATGCTATTATTTTTTCAGTATCTTCTAAGATAAAATCTTATCATGGAAAGTTTTAATGGCCGGAACATTGTAGGCCAGGCTGCCCGCGACGACGACTTTTTCCCCAGGCCTGATATTATTAAATTGATATACCGCAGACTAGACACAGGCCGTCATTTACACATCTCAGCTCCTCGCAGGGTAGGCAAAACTTCTGTGCTGCACTATTTGCAGGAACATCCCGAAGAAGGTTTTGAATTTAAATATATAATTACCCAATCGGTATCTGATCCGGATGTGTTTTTTAAACAAGTGCTGGAAGCGCTGAAGGATTTCAATAGTATTTCAAAGAAAACAATGGATTCAATTGTAGAATTTTTAGAACAGCTTAAATTGGACGTTCCGGGAGTGGGTGGTTTTGAAATTAAAAACAAGGAACCAAACTACCTGGTCAATTGCAAGTGCGTTGTAAAATCTCTGAGCTCTAAAAACAAAACGCTGGTACTGATGATAGACGAATTTCCGCAGACAGTGGAAAATATCTGGCGCGATTCAAACGATGAAAACGCCAAAAGATTTCTTTATGCCAATCGTGAACTACAGGAAATCGCCAGCAAAAACATCCGTTTTATTTACACGGGTTCTATTGGGCTGAAACCTTTGTGTGCCAGGCTGGGAGCCTTGGATGCACTCAATTATTTGACCACTATTGAAATGGGTACATTAAGTGTTAATGAAGCAACCTTGCTTTGCGAAGGAGTGTTAAAGCGCGCCAGGGTAACTGTAAAGCCCGGAGTGATCAGCTATCTATTAGAAATGATTCATTGGCTGATCCCATTTCACCTGCAGCTCGCATTGCAGGAACTTATTGATGAAAGCGATCGGGGAATTGACGTTATAGATATCGACTCGGTAAAAAATGCGATTGATAAAATAACTTACCGCCGCAATAATCAGTATTTTGAGCATTACTATAATCACATAGTCAAAACTTTTAAGAACCAGCCCAGGGAATACAACCTGGCCAGGAAAATATTGGATACACTGTCCAGGCAAGACACTCTTACACGCCAAGAGATCATTGCTTGTGCAACTGAACAGGATGCGCTGGATCAATTAAACAATATTCTCACCGTTCTGCAGTACGATGGATATATTTATGAAGATGCCTCAAAAACACCCGAAGAATTTCGTTTTACTTCGCCTTTAATAAAAATATGGTGGAAAAAAAACATGCTTTAAAGAAGCGTCATGACAGAAAGAATAAGAACCAACCTTTATAACCCTCACGAGCAAAGCAAAGAACAACTAATTAGCGGGTTCGTTGTTCGGACCAATACTTTTCAGCGAATTTTTGACGACATCAAAAATTCCAAAATGATTTACCCCGAGCAACATTACCTTATCGAGGGGCAGCGGGGCATGGGAAAAACAACCCTTCTTTTGCGGTTGGCCTATGAAGTGGAAAACTCTCCCGGATTAAATCAATGGCTTATACCGGTTATATTAAAAGAAGAAGCTTATTATGGGATCACGAAACTTTATAAATTATGGGAGGAAGTGGCCAGATTGCTTTCCTATAAGAAAGAGTTTGGTGATTTATAC
>JBAVMD010000365.1:0-19431 GCA_049689695.1 Chitinophagaceae bacterium
CAGAACAATTGCGCCTGGCCGTCTGCCATAAGCTCCATCCATGCATGCTCTTTTAGGCCGGAGGCTGACGGGATGAACGAAGAATGCATGAAACGAAACTCCTGACCGGTGATGGAGTCTTTGAGCCTGACACTGTAAATGGGGGATGTGCATACCATTTCCTCGCCCCTGACATCTTTAAAAAAGAGGCTATTTGAGAACAGGTCAAGCTTCAGCCACAGGTTGCCGTACTCTTTTTCCGGGTTGAGGGCGGCGGATCCTTTCACCCAGTCTTCTTTAAAGAAACGGCTGCCTTCTACCGGCCTGAAATAAGTAACTGTTATAACAGGAACGCCCTGTACATGCTGGAAGAACGGCCCGGTTTGAAGTGTAATGTAATTAGTGGAAACATCCACCCGGCGTTGGGCAACAGCGCCGGTGGCAAGGCATATCAGCAAAGCACACAGTAGAACTTTCATATCAGGGAATTCTGAATAACAATATACGAAAAGAAAGGCACAAGGGCACAAGGTACAAGGAACAAGAAGCAGGACAAGATTTTAAGGGAAGCTCCTTGTTTCTTCTCTTGCTTCCTGTGCCTTGTACCTTGTGCCTTATGGAAGTTTAAAGCTTTTCATACAATGCCCTCAACTTATCCCTCGTCATGATCTTTTCCCAATCCTTCCCCAAAGCATTTTCCCAAAGGGGCTTCATGCCCATAGATACATTGATCATGGTATCGAATTGCTCGTCGGTAAGACCTTTACAGATGCCCTGCGGAATATCGATGCCGTTCTTTTCAACCATGCGTTTAAACTCCGCCACACCTTCAGGATAATATTCTTCGATGTGATTCATTACAATGCAATTGCCAATGCCATGCTTTGTTCCCAGCAGGTAGCTGAGCCCGTAGCTCACCGCATGTGCCACGCCAACCTGTGAATAAGCTATGCTCATTCCGCCTGCGTAGGAGGCCATCATCAGCTTATCGTCACATTCGTCATCCCATTGATCTTTCTGCAGGAATACCTCACGGCAAAGCTCAAGCGCTTTTTCACCATAGCTTTTACTGAACTCGTTCAGGAAGGTACCCTGCAGGCTTTCTATGCAATGGATATAGCAATCCATACCAGTATAAAAGCGCTGGTTTACCGGTGCATTGGTGGTAAGTTCCGGATCAAGCACTATCTGGTCGAAAGGAGTGAAATCTGAGTTCATGCCCAGCTTGCGCGTTGGACCTGTGAGCACCGTGGTGCGACTCACTTCCGCGCCTGTGCCGCTGAGCGTGGGAATGCCCGCTTTATAAACTCCCGGGAACTTAACCAGGTCCCAACCCTGGTAGTCAGCCGAAGAGCCGGGGTTATTCATCATTAATGAAACGGCTTTCGCAAGGTCCATGGTAGAGCCGCCGCCAATGCCAATGATGCCGCTTACGCTACCAAATTCCTGTTTCAGTTGTTGCGCCAGCGCATCTACATAGGTTGTTTTAGGCTCATAGGTTACATCGGCAAAAATGATTTTATCGTTACCCTGTACTGGAACGCGGTCCACAAGCGGCTTGCCTTCAAAAAAATGATCTACGAGAAAGATCATCGGAGCTCCATTCTTTCTGTTAGGCTCAAGAATTTCGGGCAATTGATTGAAGCTGCCGCGGCCATACACCACGTAGCCGATCATTTTAAAGTTTCTGAATTTGGACATCGAGAGGATTTTTGCGAAGGTAACGGTTAGCGTTGAGCTGCGAGCCTCGAGCTGCGGAGCTGTGAGCTGTGAGCAGAAAACACTTCAGCGCAATAGTTGCTCGTAGCTCGAGGCTCATAGCTCACAGCTTCTACAAAAGCTTTTCTGCACGTTCAAGATCTTCAGGCGTGTCGATCTCTACTCCCATATAATCCGTAACCACCATTCTTAGCGGGATGCCATTCTCCAGGTAGCGGAGGCACTCAATTTTTTCTGCATCTTCCAGCGGGCTCACCGGCCAGGTGGTAAAATCCAGCAAGGCCTGGCGGCGAAATGCATATATGCCGATGTGCTCATAATAAACGAGCGAGGTATTTTTATTTCGGGGATAGGGTATTATGCTGCGGCTGAAGAATAAAGAATTATTGTTTTTATCTACCGCAACTTTTACATAATTAGGATCATCAATGAACTGCTGTTCTTTTAATTCCTGCATAAGCGAGGCCACCTGAACTGTATGATCTTTAAACTGCAGCAGCAATTTTTCCAACGGTTCTTTTTTTACAAATGGCGTATCGCCCTGAACATTCACGATGATATCTGCGTCCATATCGCTTACTGCTTCTGCAATGCGGTCGCTGCCGCTTTCATGCTCACGTTTACTCATTACAGCCTTGCCACCATTGGTTGTGATCTCCTTGAAAATAACATCGCTGTCAGTAACAACAATCACCTCATCGAAAAGTCCTGTTGCTAATGTAGATTCATAAGTTCTTGTAATAACGGTTTTATCTCCAAGCTGCGCCATCAACTTGCCTTTGAAGCGCGTAGCGGCATAGCGGGCGGGAATAAGCGCAACAGCACGTTCTTTCATTTGCTGATTTGTTTGAGAGACGAAGGTAGAAGTTTCGGGTTTACTACTTACTGTAGTATTCTCTCAGCAACCTGCACAAATTCATCACTCCTCCCTTACCCATGCTTTCTCCGTTATTACCAACTACCAGCACGCCGATATTTTTTTCCGGAATGATCTCTACATGCGCAATGAATAAATGCGATTCGCCGGTGTGATAGGCAATGCGGTCCTTGCCGATGGCAGCGTTCTGCCAACCCAAAGAATAATCCGGTATACCAAACATGGCAAGCTGCAGGGTTTTGTCTGTGAGATAAACTTTTTCGCCCCGCAACCCTTTCAGATGCTGCTGCAGGAACTTTGCATAGTCAGCAATAGTAATGTTGATATCAACCGCGGGTATTACTGCCGGATGTGTTTTTACCCAGGTGTCCGGCGGCTCTGGTGCTAAAGATCCATATCTCGCCCAATGCCCTGCCGGCTGTTTGTCTGAGATCTTATTGGGCCAGCCTGTTTTGGCGGAAATACCGAGTGGAATATTGATGAAATCTTCCAGCATTTTTTCCCAAGACATACCGCTTGCTTTCTCCAGCATGGAAGCGGCAACTGCATAACCCACTACTGAAACTACCATCCTCGTTTTTCTTGCACTGTCAAGCCCGGGTTTCTGCAGCAACCAAAAAGAGAAATCACTCCGCTGGCGGGTGATGTCGCCGCCAAAAGCCGGAACAAATGCAAAATCGGTAACGCCGGTATAAGGCGCCAGGCCTGCCTGGTTAGACAGCAGATCTTTCAGTGCAATGTTGCGGAATTCGGGCAGGATCTTGCTCTTATTCTGCGGAAAGAGGTCTGAGTATTTAGTAGTCCATTTCAGTTTCCCGGTTTCTACCAGGTGTGCGGCAATCCACGACGTAAAAGCAAATGTATTGGTGCCGATGTAGAACCGGTCAGTGATCTGAACAGTGTCTCGTGCGCGGTATTTGCGAAAACCGGCCACTCCCTGATCGATGATCTTATCAGAACTAAAAACAACATAGCCAATACTGGGGATGCCGCGTGCGCGGCGAACGGAGTCGGCCATCTTTACCATCGCCTGGCCAAAAGAGGCTGTGGCCGTTGCCATAAAAAGAACAATGAACAGGATGCGCATTTACTTCAGTTTTCGGGTTTAGGAGATGCGTCGGCAAACTTGCTGCCGGCCGGTGCACGGTATTCCTGGAAGGGCATTTTCAGCAGGTTGCCTATGCTGTTATGCTCTTCTTCCAACGGATGTGTATCAATACCATAATGTAGCGTATTGATATCGTCAACATATACAAAAGTGCCAAACAAACGGTCCCAAACGGAAAAGATGTTGCCGTAATTGGTATCCGTAAGCGGTTGCGTGTTATGATGATGCACCTTGTGCATATTAGGCGAAACAATGAACCAGCTCAGTGCTTTGTCAAGCCTGCGCGGGAAGCGGATATTGGCGTGATTGAACTGGGAAAGCGCGGCAGATAACGACTGGTACAGGAATACCAGCCACATTGGAGCCCCTGTTACGATCACCGCCAGCAAAGTAAATGAAGCGCGGAACACGCTCTCCCCCGGATGATGTCGGTTAGCCGTGGTAGTATCCACCCATGTATCGGTATGATGAACCAGGTGAAACTTCCACATCCATTTTACCTTATGCTGAATGTAATGTATCCAGTAAGCGCTGATGAGGTCCATGACCAATAAGCCTGACAATGCAAACAACCAAACCGGCATGTTAACCAGATGCAGAAGCCCGAACTTATGTTGCATGGCCTGCCGGCTTGCTTCAACAATAAGAAGGGCAAATGCAAAGTTCACCACCACCGTAGTAAACGTAAAGAACAGGTTCAGGCCCGCATGCCGCACCTTGCGGTAACGCAGCCTGAAGAGCGGCACTATGCCTTCCAGCATCCAGAAAAACACAAGCCCTCCTGCAAGAATGATTGCGCGGGTAAGCGGCGAGATCTGTTCAAAAAATTCGACGATTGAATTCATCAGGCCCGTTTCAACGGTCAAGGTACAATTTTCATCAGGAAAAAACGATAGGGGGAAATGGCTTTAATCGCCCGCAAAAATAGGGAGATCGTCCAATTTAAGACCGCAGTGCGAGCAACGGTACAGCCGCTGTTCAGACTGTGTGCTGCCGTTAATGAGCTGGGAGAACAACGCGCCTAAAAAGCTGCCGGAAGTCCTGGTCTTTTTGATCAGCTGAATGGCATGCTGCCTGCAATTAGGGCAGGGCACAGTGGCCAGGTATTCTGCCTCCAGCGTTTCGAGCAGTGTAATAATGGTGGGTGCGTCTTCTTCAAGCACCATCAGCTTCATGCCGCCAATGGCAGGACTGAGCAGGGGATCGATGGTAACGGTATTTTCATCTTTCAGGTAACAATCGTATCCCTCATCCTTAACGCGAGACAGCAGAATGTTCGCGTACAGGTAATTGTCGAATGAGCGAATAGGGGTATAAGCCATTTCTTACGCATTCAGCATGAGCGGCATCACCAGCATCAGCAGTTCTTCGTTCTCGTCCTGCTCAACTGGTTTGATAATGCCTGCTTTGGTAGAGGTGGAAAGCTCAACCCGCACTTCATCGCTATCGGTAGCATTGAGCATTTCGATCAGGAAGCGGGCATTGAAAGCTATCTGGAGGTCTTCTCCATCGTACTGGCATTTCATACGCTCGGTGCCCTCAAAGCTGAAGTCAACATCCTGCGCGGCCAGTTGCAATTCACTGCCTGTAATGTTCAGCACTACCTGGTTGGTGCTTTTGTTACTGAACACGCTTACGCGGCGGA
This sequence comes from Chitinophagaceae bacterium, assembly GCA_049689695.1. Lineage (GTDB taxonomy): Bacteria > Bacteroidota > Bacteroidia > Chitinophagales > Chitinophagaceae > DASPKM01. The sequence continues at coordinate 5,329 of JBAVMD010000365.1, forward strand.
GCGCACTCTGAAAATCGCTTCGGCTCACGGTGAGCTTGTAAGGATTATCGCCGGGGATAACCACTTTGTAATCAGGAAAGCGTGCGTCGATCAGGCGGCAGGTCATTTGCGTGGTGCCGTGCGTTACAAACAGGTGATTGCTGTTGTAGTTCACGGTAAGCTCGTCCTCATTATCAGGCAATGCTGATTTAAGCAGGTTCAAGGGTTTTTTGGGAACGATGAGGGAATCTGTTTTAGGGCAGCTTACATCTTTCCGTTTGAAACGTACCAGCCTGTGTGCGTCTGTAGCAACGAATTGCAATCCTTTTTTATCCATTTCGAAGAAAACTCCCGTCATGGCAGGGCGCAAGTCATCATTGCTTACAGCGAACAAGGTTTTATTAATAGCAGTTAGTAAAGCGGTAGAAGGGAGTGTGAACGAGGTGGTGTCATCGGCCACGGGCTCTTTTGGAAAGTTGTCCGGATTCTCGCCCATCACCTTGTACTTACCATTATCAGAAGTGATCTCAACAGCAAAATGCTTATCGATATTGAAAGTCAGCGGTTGATCGGCAATGTTCTTCAAGGAATCCATAAGGATCTTGGCCGGTATGCAAACGCGTCCGCTTTCTTTCGATTCCACATCTATCTGCACCTTCATCACTGTTTCCAGGTCAGTAGCAACCACGGTGAGCTTGTTCTTTTCTACTTCAAATAAAAAATCTTCCAGTATTGGCAGTACCGTATTAGCATTGATAACACCGCTGATCTGTTGCAATTGTTTCAGCAAAGCCGAAGAGGAAACGATGAACTTCATATAAGTTGGATCAGATTAAGGTAGGTGGCGAAACTACTGATTTTTATATTATACAAAATCAATTGGGAGAAATGGTGGATTTTATGTGGGGAGCACCAGTTTCTGATGGTTTTTTCCGAAGCTGCGTGCCCAAATTAACAGGGGTGTTAGTAACAGCAATCCGATTAATGCAAAAGCCATGAGGTGGATGTAAACCCCGGCTATGTACATGCAAGCTATAGATCCCGCAGTATATCCAATCCCAATGAAGATTCCCTGCCACCAGGCGCGCCATTTAAGTTGCCTGAGCTCGCTGGCAAGAAACAGGGTCCAGATGCCGGAAAGCACCAGCATAATGGTGCTGTAGATCCAGATGATGCGAAAGGTATCTGCCATGCCTGCACGCACATCGCCCGTTTTAATGCTTGTAACAACCTCTGCAAATCCGAAAGTTGCGTGCGGAACAGCGGCCCCAAGCAATAATATTCCGGCAAGCCTTGCACAATTACCAATTATTTTTTCCTTGGCCATGGTATTTATTCGGGTTCAATGTACACATTTCGTGTTATTCACACGCCTTAACCACATGCATAGAATTTGTAACTTGCCAGATTAAGGTTTTGCAAATTCACTAGCATGTTAGGAAAGTTGTTTGGCTGGACAAAAAAGAAAGAAGCGGCAGATCCCAATATTCGTTTTGGAAGGTATTCAGACAATAATAAAACCGTTTCCAAAATAGCCCGGTGGACCGAGGCCGAAAAGTTATTCCGCGAAAATAAAAAGCAGGAATGCTTAGATGCTTTCTTCGATTACCTGCTGGACAATTCACAGGATAATGTAGTTCACCAGCGCAATGGAGAAGAAGGGCAGTTTGAATTATTCCAGGGAACCAAAATAGTACGCGGCAAGTATAATAATAAGCAGCTCTGGGCCGAAGTAACATTGGCCCGCATGCCAAAGCCTACCGTTCCGGTAATGCGCCGCCTGCTAGAAATGAATTTCAATCTTTATTACAGCCGTTATGCCCTGGATGGGGATCGGCTTTGTATGCGGTTCGATTCCGGCATTGATACTGCTACTCCCAATAAATTGTATTACGGGTTGAAAGAACTGGCCACTAAGGCAGATAAGCAGGACGATCTGCTGGTGCAGAATTTCAGTTCCCTGCAGGCGCTGGATACAGAGCATGTGATTTCCATGCCTGACCAGGAAAAAGAAGTACGCTACCAGTTCATGCAAAAATGGATACGGGATACGCTGGAATACATCAATACATTAGATGCCGATAAGCTTTCGGGCGGCATTTCCTACCTGCTGCTTACGCTTGCTTACAGGATAGATTACCTGGTAACGCCGGAAGGACCGCTGATGAATGAAATAGAGGCTATACCGGATATTTATTTCAAGAAAGACAACAAGCAGGTGGCGGAAAAGAACCGTAGCATGATAGAGGCCTTTCACAAGCTGCAATCGAAAACAAAAGAACAGGTCTTTTCTTTTTTATTCAGATCGAAACATACATTTTCTATTGTAACTCCCCAGAGCTATAAAACCGTGGTTGACGCCATTAAAGGCGCTCATCAGAACATGCACTGGTACCGCGAAAACAATTATCCTTTCATTGCCAGCAAGATCGTGGAATATGGTGTTTCTTACTGCCAGTATTCTTACAGCCTGCCCAGGCCTTTAAGCGATTTGTACCGGCTGTACATGAACATAAGCTACAATGATTATTTTAAAGCGCTTGGCTTTGAGAGCACATATTACCATGCAGATCGTAAAGAGCTGGAGAAAGATGATATTATTGAAGAGATCGAAGAGATCGTGAATGCATGGAAAACAAAATACGCAAGGCTGCAGCTCAATACAGAGGCATTGCGCTTTGACAGCCTGCTGAATTTTAATTATTCATTTACGAAGGAGCTTCTTAACCTCCGTTTCGATTAAGAAGAAAAAAGCGAATGGATTTCAGGAACGTCATAGAAAGTTTTGAAGAAGCCATTATACAAATTGCCACACAAACCGGCACCGGTACAGGCTTTTATGTAAAGAAGTACGATCTTATTGTTACCAATGATCATGTTGTAGATAAGAATGCCGAAGTATCGGTAGCTGGAAAAAAATTTGATAAGCAGCTTGCGCGGGTATGGTATACTGATCGTAAGCATGATCTTGCCTTTATTGCTCCGCCGCAAGGCACCGAATTACCCGAAGTAAGTCTTGGTAAATATGAAGGCATTAAGCAGGGCGATGAAGTGGTGGCGCTTGGCCATCCGTTTGATCTGATCTATACCGCCACGCAGGGTGTGATCTCTAAAGTAGACCGCATACGGAGCGGGCTTAAATACATACAGGTAGATGCTGCTATTAATCCCGGTAACAGTGGTGGTCCACTGGTGAATGAGAGCGGCCAGGTACTTGGTGTAAACTCTTTCATCATCAAAGGCGGCGATAACCTGGGCTTTGCATTGCCGGTAAGCTACCTGCATACCGCGCTGGCATTATATGCTCCGCACAGGGGCGAGCCATCTACCCGTTGCCACAGCTGCGACCTTCTGGTACTTGCATCTAATATCGATTCCGGCAAATATTGCCCTTCCTGCGGGACCGAAGTAAAACTGCCGCAATTGCCGGAGAAGGAAGCTGAGTCTGTTGGTGTAGCCAAGCTGATCGAAGACATACTGAAAGACCTTGGCAAGGATGTGAAGCTGGCGCGCAACGGACTGCACCGCTGGGAAGTGAAGCAGGGCAGCGCCCGCATTAAAATACATTACAACCAGGAAAATTATTTCATAGCCGGCGATGCATATCTCTGCCAGCTGCCGGCAGACGGTTCCATGATAGTGCCGCTGTATACTTTCCTTTTGCAGCAGAATTACAATATGAATGGACTGGTACTGAGTTGTTTGAACCAGAACATCATTCTTTCGCGCATCATTTATGATCTCGACGTCAATAAAGCAAGCGGCACCAATCTCTTTCGCGACCTCTTCATAAAAGCCGATGAGTATGATAATGTGTTGAAGAAGGAGTATGGGTGTACGGAGCGACTGGAGGAATGATTAGCAAATGTGAAAATAGCGCAATGTGAAAATGATGAAGCCTGATTCTTCTTTATTTTCACATTGCGCCATTTTCACATTTGCTAATTTATACTAACGGCACCGTTTACGCGTTGTTGCAATTGGCACGTGGGGTTTGGCCTGTGTATATGGTCGCTGCCAAACCAATTCCAAACCATGAACAAAACCAGTTGGGTTGTAATAACCCTTTCATTGCTTTATGGCAATGACGTACCTGCACAAGGTGCTAATGCTTATGAAAAGCAGTTACAGATCTCCGTACAGAACGGGCTTTCTTCTCTTCTTACAAAAACCGCAATTGATTCTGTTTATTTTTTAAAAGCCGGCTATCACGCAGGCATCCAGGGCAATTACTATTGGAACAACTTTGGGTTGGCTGGTCGCGCCGGATATTTTGCCAATGCTTCAGACAAGCAATCGCTGGAAGATTTTGCACGCAGGCGCAAGGCCCCGCGAGACAGAATGGAAATTTCTGCAGGATCTTATAAGTCCGTGTACCTTTTTACAGGCCCCGCATTTCAATCCAGTTTCAGCAAATGGAGTTTAGAAAGCAATCTACAGGGAGGGGTGATCAATAAACCAGCTTCGCAGGTGCGCATTGGCGACAACGCCTCGCCTGATATTGTTTATTACCGCAATGTTTTTGAGGCCAGCAGTTCATTTGCATGGGCAGCAGGCCTGAGCATCAGCTATGCAGTATCACGGCAGTTTTTGCTGGGCGTGAATGCTGATTACCTGAATACGCGCAACGAAGTAGTGAATTACGATATACAACGCAGTGGTGGCCGTGAAGCAAAGAACATCAGCAGCCAGGCAGGGTTTCTCAATACGGGCTTGCGGTTGAGTTATCTTTTAAGCCGGCAGCAACCGCGCGATGCAGCGTCTGGCATGGCATCCGGCAAAAGAACTGAAGACAACAATGGAAATGGCAAACTGAATGATCTTGCTTTGAACAATGGAAAAGCCCAAGACCAGAAAGCAAATGATACCTGCAACTGCGAGAACAAAGTAATGGAAGCCCGTGAGATGGTGCCCTATATTGTGGAGATACAATTTGCTACTGTTTCGGAAGCAAAAAAGTTTCTCGATACTTATGAGCCGCTTTTGGAAAGACGCGATGCGGCTACCGGGCAGTCAAGCGGCAGGCGCCAGCACATGCAGTCTGCGCAATCCAATCCATTGTATCAGTCAACAGGCAACCAGGGCGTTAATCCTTTGTATGAATCAAAAAGCGAACTGAGAACAGTTTCCAATACGCCGGGCATGCGCGGGCTTGTGCAAAGAAATGCACAAGGCGAGCAGGTGTTTTATATGCTGCCCACAACAGTTGACCTGGGCGAAGTTTTATCTTTTGACGATGGAAGAGTTACCGTGCATGTGCAGCGCGAAGGAAAAGGTAGCGATCCGGGAATGACGAAGCGCGAAGCGGGTTCCGGCCTGGCCACAGGAAGGAGAACTTATAAAGCAATTGCTGCAGGAGACCTCGATGGCGATGGCATAAACGATTTTCTCATCGCAAGTTCTGGCCATACTGTCAAATCACCGCGTGATTTGGCCAGCGGACAGTCCAGTGGCAAACGTTCTAAAATAGATGCGTTTACCATTAAGCAGGGAATTGTGGAAGCCGACCTGGATGGAGATGGTGAATATGAACCGCTCGGAAATGTAAAAGCTCCGCGTGACGTAGCATCAGGGCAATCGAGCGGCAAGCGAAGCATGGCGAAGGAAGACGTATACGTATGGAAAATAAAATACGGAAAAGATATTGACGGAGATGGCATAGCAGACGGATACATTTTTTCAGGATTGAATAAAGATGCGCCCTTATTAAACAAATTGAGCAACCAATCATTGAACATTGTGGCAGAAGAAAGTGCTAATGAAGGGATTGCAAGAAAATTAAACTCAAAAGCCGAAGAAGGATATCAGCCATGGGACGATAATACCAGCGCCAATAAGGTTGTAGAAAAAGCAACGTCCGGTATTAAGCAAACCATGCAAACGCAGGTGTTGGTGACAAACAATGATAATTCATCTGACGAGCCGGTGCAGAAAGCTGGCATTAGCACATCCCGGTCAAACATTCGCACGCACAAGCTGCTCAGTTGCGGTGATAGCTCCTGCGTAATAAGCTGCGAAATTGAGTTGGACGGAAAAATTTACCAGGCGCTTATCACTTCAAAAACAAGGCACGACACTGTGAAAAACTCGATAGGGAATATCCGGTAAGCGAATAAAAAGAGAACTTGCTGCTTGCTATATTTGTTGATGTTTCAAGGACAATTAAGTAAGGAGCAGGCTTTGCAAAAACTAAAGCATTATTGCAGCTACCAGGAGCGTTCGCACCAGGAAGTAAAAGAAAAACTGTACAGTTATAAATTACGTAAACAGGATGTGGAAGAACTGCTGGCTCAGTTGATAGAGGATGATTATTTGAACGAAGAGCGGTTTGCTATTCAATTCGCAGGCGGTAAATTTCGTATGAATCAATGGGGCAGGGTAAAGATCGTGCAGGCGCTGAAAGAAAAACGTGTAAGCCAGTATTGCATACACAAGGCCCTCGGGGAGATTGATGAAGCTCCGTATTTACTCGCGCTTAACAAGCTTGCCAGCCGCAAATGGGCGAGCCTGCAAAAAGAAAAGAACCTGTACATGCGCAGTCATAAAACAAAAATGTACCTGATGCAGAAAGGATATGAACCTTCGCATATACAGCAGGCCCTGCAACAGTTGAAGGGTGACAATACATCGGAGAATTGAGAAGCCGCCAAAAAAATTTTATTTTCGAAAAAATTAATGATGCGCGCCTGCCCAAAGATACTAGTGGGTATAACACTGCTTGGAATGAGTGTGCAGGGTTATGCGCAACCGGCAACACCTTCCTTTACAAAAGAAATTTCCTTCATTACTGACAACGACAATTATCTTCTTCAAAAACGCGATGGCTATTATACAAACGGGTTTTATTTTTCTTATCAGCATTTAATTAAAAAAAAACTGCGCCATAAAACCATTATGCGGTACGAGTTGGGGCAAATGATCTTTAATCCTTACAAATACAGCATTACAGATCCTGAACAAATGGACCGGCCTTTTGCAGGTTACCTGTATGTAAAAGCGAACCGTTCCCGTTTTTTTGAAAAAGGGAATAACCTTCAATATGGAATTTCGGTTGGCATATTAGGCCCTGCCTCAGGAGCGCAGCAAACGCAACGCAACTATCACAAGCTCATTAATATTTACGAAGTGAAGGGTTGGGGTTACCAGTTAAAGAACGAACCCGGAGTTAGCCTGAATGTTCAATATTCACATCCTTTATCGGGCATGCTTAAAAGTGGAGACGCTGTTGACCTGCACGCGATCGCAAAAGCAAACGCAGGAAATATATTTTCCAACGCCACTGCCGGCTTTTTGTTCCGCATTGGTTTAATGGAAAACAGTACGCAATCCGTTGCCTGGAACAGCCGGCTGCATGCCGCATCACCATCCTATTTACATAAGAAAGAATTCTTCGTTTTCTTTCAACCGGAAATAATGTACCAGGCTTACAACGCAACGCTCCAAGGCGGATTGTTCCGCGATGATAAAGGCCCTGTAACAGCTTCTCCTGAACCACTCATTTACCAGCAGCGTATAGGCATTATGTATGCAAAACAGCGTATCACCATTGTTTTGGCAGACGTGCATCGCACTAAAGAAGCGAAACAAATGAGAAGGAAAGAGAATTATGGAAGCATAACCCTTGGATACCGCCTCAAATGACTTGTGCCTTGTTTCTTGTGCCTTGCGCCTTCTTCAATAACTTCGTATCATGTCCGAGCTTAAAATCACACTCATCCAGGCTGATCTGAAATGGGAAGACAAACAGGCCAACCTTGACATGTTTGAAGAGAAAATTCTTGCTATTAAAGACAAGACCTCAATAGTAGTGCTTCCTGAAATGTTCAGCACTGGTTTTAGCATGCGCCCCGAAGCGCTTGCAGAAACAATGGATGGCATGGCTGTTCAATGGATGAAGAAAATTGCAGCCCAAAGAAAACTGGTGGTTACCGGCAGTGTTATCATCCAGGAAAATGACCAGTATTATAACCGGCTTATCTGGATGCTTCCTAACGGGCAATTTGGCTATTACGACAAACGGCACCGGTTTGCGTATGCGGGCGAAGACCAGCATTATGCAGCAGGCAGCAGGCGATTGATAGCTTCTGTGAATGGTTGGAAAGTTAACCTGCAGGTTTGTTACGATCTGCGCTTCCCGGTGTGGGCAAGGCAAAGCGCTTCAATTACGCCCGGTTCGGATGGTTCACCATCACTTGAATACGATCTCCTCATATACGTAGCCAACTGGCCGGAACGCAGAAGCAATGCATGGAAAACGCTGTTGCAGGCGCGCGCCATCGAAAATCAATCGTATGTTATTGGAGTGAACCGTGTAGGGAATGATGGCAACGATATTTACCACAGTGGTGATTCAATGGCTATTGATCCGCTGGGAGAAGTGCTTTATCATAAAGCAAAAGAAGAAGATATATTTACCGTTACCTTACCAAAAACTAAACTCGAAGAAGTACGGCAGAAATTTCCTTTTTGGAAAGATGCAGACCACTTCAAAATTCTGAATCCCGCAGAAGAAAAGGTTCAATGAAAACAGTTTTTTATAACGGCCGCATACTGAACGGAGAAGTTTTTTCCGAAGGCTTGTTTGTTGAAGTAGAAAATGATCGCATCAACCGCGTCGGAACAGGCATGCCCGGCGGCGACGAGCTGGTAGATCTTCAGGGCGGTTATCTTGTTCCTGCATTTATCGATATACAACTCTATGGCGGCAATCAGCAATTGTTTGGCGAGCATCCCTCTGTTGAAGCGCTTACTGCCACTTATGAATATTCTCTTGCCGGCGGAGCAACACATATACTTCCCACAGTTGCAACCAACTCAACAGAAGTAATGCACGCTGCTATTGAAGCTGTGAGGGAGTATTGGCAACAGCAATTGCCGGGCGTTGCGGGTCTTCACCTGGAAGGGCCTTACATCAATCCCGCACGCCGGGGCGCACACATTACTGAATTCATTAAAAGTCCTTCACTGCACGAAGTGGAGCAACTGATGAATGCTGGCCGGGGCATTATAAAAATGATGACGCTTGCCCCCGAAATGTGTTCACCCGAAGTGATCAGCTATCTTCAGAAATCAGGAGTAATTATTTCAGCAGGACATACTGATGCCAACTTCGCGCAGGCTACCCATGCGTTCAGCAACGGCATTCACCTGGCAACGCACTTGTTCAATGCCATGTCGCCATTGCAGCACCGTGCACCGGGAATGGCAGGAGCCATATTGCATACGCCGGATGTGTGTGCAAGTATTATTGCAGACGGACATCATGTTGATTTTGCAGTGATAGGTATTGCAAAAAAGATCATGCAGGAAAGACTCTTTCTGATCACCGACGCGGTAACTGAAAATACATCAGGGTTGTATCAACATCGCTTGCAGGGTGATAAATACGTTGTGGCCGATGGCACGCTGTCTGGCTCCTCACTTACCATGCTTAAAGCAGTTCATAATTGCATTGATAAGGTTGGAATTTCATTGGAAGAATCATTACGAATGGCATCGCTTTACCCGGCCCGGGCTTTGAAGATGGATAATGTATGCGGAAGAATTGCTGAAGGTTATAGCGCAGACCTGCTCTGGCTAAATAATGAATTGCAATTAAGAGCAGTTTATACCAATGGCTCACTTATGCACATTGGCCTTTGAGCTTTCGATGATCAGCTGGCGCACCTTTTCTACTTTATAATCCACACCGTTTTTGATAGCCTCTACGGTAGGCAGCGCTAAAATATCCGGCTGAACACCCCTCCCGTTTTTATCCTGTTCTTTGTTTACCACTAACCTGAATTTGGGCAGGCGAAAACGAACTTTTGTATGCGGAAGCGTTACATCAGGAATCATCCAGGCAGAATTGCCATAAGCCGCGCCTCCTGTTTCTTCGCCAACGATCTTTACATTCGGTTGCCCCTTTACTGCGCCTGCAAATAAAGTTGTAGCAGAGAATGAATTGCCTCCTGTAAGTATGTACACGCTCCCGTCAAAATGGTCTTTTTGTTTTGGCTTGAAATAATGTCTTTCGAAATATCCGAAATGATACATGCCATCTTTGCGCTTTTTTGTAAGGAACTGCATGATCGTCCAATAGATCCATTGATTCTGTATGCGCTTGCCGTATGCACTGGAGCGGCGAACGGCATAGAGCGAATCCGCGATCTTGAATTTTCTCTGTATGATATAACGAGTAAGCAAAGTGGATAAAGCAGCATCACCTCCGCCATTGCCGCGCACGTCAATCACCAGGTGCTTAATGTTGTTTTCCCTGAGGGACTTAAATGTTTTTTTAAAGAAGGGCTTCAGCAGGTTACCGCGACTGAAAGAGTTAAGCGTCATGAATGCTGATTGAAGCGTGGTATCTATCTGTACATTACGTACAGAAAATAGTTCCAGCCTGCGCCTTTCTTTCCTGGTCAGTTTGCGCATGCGCGGAAGCGGGGGCATACGTGCGGTGTCAGCAAATGGATTGAATAAAGAAATGCTCGTTTCTTTATCATTCCCCGCGCTGTCAATGAAGCCAATGGAAAATCGCTGTGTCAGGCCGAATACATTACGGTACCATCCGCCAAAATTCCCCCGGTTGCTGAGCTGCTGGTATTTTGAAACTTCGTTATACCCGTCTGTAGCTATGTAGTTGAAAAGGGAGTCGGTGAGCTTTTGCTGCGGCATGCCATTGATGCTGCGAACGATAGTTCCTCTTTTCAATAAAGAGTCGCGGCGGTTGAGGTTAGACGTTACCACCATGGTATCTTTCCAAAGCTTAAACGTAAGTGGAAAAGAGCGTGCGCCGCGCACCGTATCCATGTAATTGGAGAACTTTTTTGAATAGCGGGTAGTGGTGTGCCCGCAATTTACCTTGGAGATCACATAGCTCAGCAGGGTGCGAAACGCAGGTTCGGTCATGGAATCCCTAAGCCGCGCATATCCTTCATTAAAATAAAAGTCCATGCTGTCTTTGGGCGTGTACCAATACAGGCTGGGGTGAGACTCTTCCAGAACGTTCCGGAACATCGTATAATCTGCCTGCAGCTCGGCCGGGGAATATTTCCTGTCTGGCCTGAATGCCTGCCGGCTTGCGGAACAACCGGTGATGATCATGATCAATGCCACCAGGCACCCAACTCCAATCGATCTGCTGTGCATAAGCTTAAAAATAATCCGCAAACCTCAAATAAGCAGGAAAAATGTATGAATGAGATGTTATTGTTTAAAGGCGTTCCATCCCTGTGCAGTGATGTTGTGAACACTGCCTCCCTTGGTAAACACTTTTGCGCCCTCTGATGCTTCCGTCATATAACCGATAACGCTGATCTGTTCATTCAGCACCAGCTTTTCATGCTCGGATTGCGGAATGGTAAAAAGCAACTCATAATCTTCGCCCCCGCTGAGTGCGCAGGCAGTAGGGTCCAGCTCAAACTTAAAAGCAGCCTTGCGGGTAGCTTCGTCTATCGGGAGTTTTTCTTCGTACAGGCGGCATCCCAGACCGCTTTGTTCGCAAATGTGCAGGATCTCGGAGCTCAGACCATCGCTGATGTCCATCATGGATGTAGGCTGAAGATTGTTCGAATCAAAAAAATCGATCATATCTCGCCGCGCCTCCGGTTTCAGCAATCGCCCGATCACATAATCCTCACCTTCCAGGTCGGGCTGTATCTGCGGGTTCTCCAGGAAGATCTTTTTTTCGCGCTCAAGGAACAGCAGTCCAAGATAAGCGGCTCCCAGGTCGCCGGTGCAGCAAAGCAGGTCGCCTTCTTTGGCTGTGCTTCTCTGAACGTATTTACCGGGCGTTACCTCGCCCAATGCGGTAACGGAAATAACAAAGCCTTTGTTTGAAGAAGAGGTATCGCCTCCAATAAGGTCAACGCCGTAATTACGGCAGGCAGCGTATACGCCTTCGTAAAACTCGTCCAGCGCTTCCAGGCTGAAGCGATTGCTGAAGGCAATGCTCATGGTGATATGAGTGGGCGTTGCGTTCATTGCGTAAAGATCGCTCAGGTTCACCACTACGCTCTTATAGCCGAGGTGGCGAAGAGGAGTATACATCAGGTCGAAATGAATGCCTTCTACCAACATATCGGTGGTGATCACGGTTTGCTTGCCGTAATGATCAATAACAGCCGCGTCATCCCCTACGCCCAGGATGGTAGAAGCGCTTTGGAGCTCTATGTTTTTGGTAAGATACTTTATCAGTCCAAATTCGCCCAGCGATGATATTTCAGTTCTGTTTTCCATTATGCTTCAACTGCTATTTCGTTATTGATCCACTTCAACATCTCGTCATGTATCTTACCATTGGTTGCCAGTACAAATGTTTGATAGGGCGAGAACTTATTCCCTTTAAAATCGGTCACTTTTCCTCCGGCTTCCTCAACAATTAAATATCCTGCCGCGCTGTCCCATGCCTGCAGGTTCATTTCATAAAATCCGTCGAACCGGCCGGCAGCCACCCAGCACAGGTCAATAGCGGCAGAGCCAAGCCTTCTTACGGGTATGCCTTTGCGAATGAAGCGTTCAAACATCTGCAACGGCCCGTTAGGCATATCAAGGTAAGTATATGGAAAGCCTGTTACCAGGCAGGAGCGCAATACTTCGGTCTTAGTGCTCACGTGTATCTTCTTGTCGTTCATAGAAGCGCCATAACCTTTTTGCGCAAAGAAGAATTCATTGATGAAAGGATTGTACACAGCGCCCATCACTATTTCGCCATCATGCTCCAGGCCAATGGAAACACAGCAGAGCGGAATGCCATTGGCAAAATTCACGGTACCGTCAATGGGATCGATGATCCAGCGATAAGAAGAGTCCATCTTGATCTCACCCGATTCTTCCGTAATGATGTAATGATCGGGGAACTCGTTCTGGATCACGGAAAGTATGGCTTTCTCAGAGAGATGATCTGCTTCGGTTACCAGGTTATTGATGCCTTCCTTATTGCTTATTTGTAGATCGTGAGCATTGAAATATTGCCGTAAAATGGCTGCGCCCGCCTCTGTAGCTTTGAGCAAAGTGTTTTTTAACATGGTGCAAATATAGATAAGGCATACTAATACAGGTAAACACGAATTGGGAACACGAATTGCACGAATAAACCCGCAAGGATTAAATTCGTGTAATTCGTGCTTATAATTCGTGTTATTAAAACCATTTCCTTGCAGCTTTCCATCATCATTGTCAGCTACAACGTAAAATACTTCCTGGAGCAATGCCTGTGCTCGGTTAAAAAAGCCTTGCATGCAAGCAATCTGTTGCCGGAAGGCAGCGAACCCGGCGCTGAAGTATTTGTGATAGATAACAATTCTTCTGATGGAAGCATTAAATACCTGCGTCCGCGTTTTCCATTTGTTCAATTCATCAGCAACCAGGTGAATACCGGTTTTGCAAAAGCAAACAACCAGGCACTGGAACAGGTTAAGGGAAACCATGTTCTTTTTTTAAATCCCGACACTATTCTTCCGGAAGACATATTCACTGCAACCATCCAATTTCTTGAACAGCATCCGCAGGCCGGCGCACTCGGTATCCGAATGATTGACGGAAGCGGAAAGTTTCTGAAAGAATCCAAGCGTGGGTTGCCTACCGCCTGGGCGTCGTTTTGCAAAATGAGCGGCCTTACGTCTTTATTTCCTTCATCTAAACTTCTTGCGAAATATTACATGGGCCATCTGCCGGAAAATAAAACGCAGGAAGTGCAGGCGCTGGCCGGTGCATTTATGATGGTGCGCAAAGAAGTATTGGATAAAACCGGGGGCTTTGATGAGCGCTTTTTTATGTATGCGGAAGACATCGACCTCAGCTACCGCATTTTACAGAATGGCTATCGGAATTATTATTTTGCTGACGCCTCTATTATTCATTTCAAAGGGGAAAGCACCAGCAAAGATGCGCGTTACGTGAAGCTTTTTTATAAGGCCATGCAGCAGTTTGTGCAGAAACATTACCGCACAGGTAGTGGAATGATCTTCCGGGGTATGCTGGGCGCTGCAATTACCATGCGTTCTGCGGTCGCCCAGATGCAAAACAAAAAAAGCAAGAGGGAAGAGACAGAAATAATAGAAGAAGTAAAACTTGTAGGCGATGATACTGCAATTGCTCAACTGCAACCATTGCTGTTGCAATGCCACATCAATATCAAAC
>JBAVMD010000366.1:0-7382 GCA_049689695.1 Chitinophagaceae bacterium
GTATAAAGGCACAAGAAACAAGGTACAAGAACTTCACTTCTTGTACCTTGTTTCTTGTGCCTTTATACTTATTCAAAACATTAACCTGCTGAGGATCTCGTACGCCACTGCAACCAATACCACGATACAAATAATAATAGCAGCCTGGCTCTTGCCACTCCTGCTGATCTTCTGGTCCTTTATAGTTCTTGTGAGCGTTATTATTGCATACAGCACCGACATCACCATCAGAAAGAATGCAAGCCCTATCAGCATCCAGATCATCATGGAGTTGTCGCCGGATGCGATAAACAGGTCCTGCCCAATGAAGCCCACAATCCCCGACGAAAGCAACAGCCCTAATGAAATGAAGGAATCCTTTAGATTTCTATAGCCGGGTGTGCGTACAGGTGTTTCAGTTGCCATAATGAATGTAATTTATCAATTACCATCCATTTGCCAATACATCAGCCAGGTGCATCGTTTGAAGCGGTAATTCCTTTTGCTTAATAAATCCCTGCAGATGCATGAGGCAGGAAATATCGGTGGAGATAATGTATTCAGCTTTTGTTTGCAGTGCGTTGGCTGATTTCTGATCAGCCATGCTTATAGAGATGGACTCAAACTTTACCGCGAATGTTCCTCCGAAACCGCAACATGTTTCCACATCGTTCATTTCCACAAGCTCCAGCCCTTTTACATTCGACAGCAACCTGCGTGGCTCAGATTTGACATTGCATTCTCTTAATGCTGCGCATGAATCATGGTAAGTGGCACGTGCGTTTAAAGAGGCGCCAAAATTATCTACGTGTAATACATTAATGAGAAAATCGGAAAATTCGTAGGTTCTCGATTGCAAAGCCTTCACGTCATTGTGCACAGAAGAATTATCGAATAACATCGGATAATAATTCCTTACAAAACCAACACAGGAAGCGCTGGGCGCTACTATGTAATCCGTTCCCGCAAAATCTTTGATGAATTTAGAGCAAACATCACGTGATTCGGGCCGGAAGCCTGCATTGAAAGCCGGCTGGCCACAGCAGGTTTGCTGCTCATTGTAGCTAACCGTGCAGCCTGCTTTTTCCAACACTTTGATCATGTTGAAAGCAGTTTGCGGATACAGTTGATCTACAAAGCAGGGAATGAAGATTTGAACATTCATTGTTTTTATCCCGGTAAATTATTTTTTACGGAACGTTTTGGTAAGTCCTACCATTTTCAAAGCAGTCAGCGCAGCTTCTTCGCCTTTGTGGCCATGCTTGCCTCCTATGCGTTCTTTCGCCTGCTTTTCATTATCTACCGTAAGTACGCCAAAGATCACCGGCACCGGCAGCGTCAGATTTAATTGCAGCACGCCATCGGTCACTGCCCTGCACACATAATCAAAATGCGGCGTGTCCCCGCGAACCACGCATGCCAAAGCAATAAAAGCGCAGGGTTTATCATCGAGGTATTTTTTTGCATCCCAATAGGATTGAATACAAAAAGGTATCTCGAAAGATCCCGGCACGGTCAAGGTACTTATCTGCTGTACGCCCAGTTCTTCCAGCTTCTTGCGGCAACCGCTCTCCAACTCGTCTACGATCACTGCGTTCCATTCGGTCTTCACAATAACAATACAGGCATCCTTGGGGAGAATGCCTGCATCGATATCCAATAATTTGCTGTTGTTTACTTCAGCCATAATATTTTATTCAATCACACCCAGCCGGGCCAGGTATTTATCAATGTCAAATGCCCTGTCGCTCTTAGGATATTTTTCCTTGATCTGCTTGTACACATCGATGGCTTCTTTGTTCTTGCCCATCGATTCATACAGGTAACCCGCGCGGAAGAGGTATTCCGGTGCGTTCACATCGTCTTTGTCAAATATTCCGGCCGCTTTTTTATAAAGATCGGCACCTTTTTCCTTGTTGCTGTTGTTATTAGCGGCTGCACCCATCTCTGCATAGCAATCTGCCTGCAGCGCTATTGCTCTCGCTTTTACCTGGTCAACATCGGTATCAAATTCTTCAAGGTGCTTCAGAGCATTTTTGTAATCTGATTTACGCATGTAAATAATGCCTGCCATCAGCCTTGCGCGGTTTTCCGCGGGGCTTCCGCCATAGCGACTGATCACGCGAAGCAATCCCTGGTTAACGCCATCGCCATTCAGCGCTTTGTCAAGCGAATCAATGCGATAATATTCTTCCGCCTTAAAGATCGCCTCTTCTGCTTTTGTCTGGTTAGGAACGGTTACCATGGAACGGTACACGAAATAGCCGGCTACGATCAGTATGATCGCGGCGAGGCCATAAGTTAACGGCTTGCTGTATTTGGTCCAGAACTGCTCAGATCCGGCACGGTGTTCTTGCGCCACAGGGGCTGCTGTGTTTGTTACTGCCATTTGGAAAGTCAAAAGTTAAAAGGTCAAACGTGAATTATTATGGGTCATTGGTCAATAAGTCATTGGGTCATTAAGTCATTCGTCAATTCACGTTCAGGTAATCAATAATTAGTAATGAATAATAAATTTTTTAATCAACGATGAAAGGATAATCCTTGTCCACATAAACATCTTTCAACACTTCATCATCGTTAGGCCAGGGCGATTCTTCTGCAAACTGCACAGCTTCTTCTACCTGGTCGTTCGCACGTTTATTAATGGCTTCGATCTCTTCGTCTGTTGCGTATTTTTTTTCCTGTATCGTTTTCAGCACCATCTCAATGGGATCGCGCTGCCTGTATTCTTCTACTTCTTCTTTTGTTCTGTATTTCTGGGGATCGGAGATCGAATGGCCTTTATAACGATAAGTTTTCAGCTCTAATAAAGTAGGGCCGCCACCTTCCCTGGCGCGGTTTACAGCGCGCAGAACGGCGTCATGTACATTTTCAGCGCTCATGCCATCCACTGAATCAGCAGGCATTTCATAGGCATCGGCCAGCTTGTAAATATCCACCACGTTGGATGTACGACTGATGGAAGTACCCATTGCGTAGTTATTGTTCTCGCAAATGAATATTACCGGCAGCTTCCAAACCATGGCCATGTTGAATACTTCGTGCAACATTCCCTGGCGGGCAGCGCCATCGCCAAAGAACGTGAGCGTAACATGATCGTTCCCCTTGTATTTATCAGCGAATGCAAGTCCTGCACCGGTACCTATCTGGGCGCCCACAATACCGTGGCCGCCAAAGAAATAGTCTTCCTTACCAAAAAAGTGCATGCTTCCCCCCTTGCCTTTCGCGCAGCCGGTAGCCTTACCATACAGTTCGGCCATACAGGTCTTGGCGTTCAGGGTCTTGGAGTTCACGCTTACGCCTTTTGCCAGCGCCAGGCCGTGATCACGGTAGGCAGTAATAAAGGGATCTTCGTGACGGGTAGCCGTCATGCAGCCGGCGGCAATAGCTTCCTGGCCTACATAGGCATGGAAAAAGCCGCGGATCTTACCTTCCATCTTGTATTTTTCCTCCGCCTTCAGTTCAAACTGGCGGATGAGGTACATTAATTCGTACCAGTACAAATAGGTCTCTTTCGAGAATTGTGTGGCCAAGGGCTGAAAATTTGAGGAGCAAAAATAAGGGGAAAAGTTGAGTTTATGGGTTTATTAGTTTAATCGTCATTAAGTCATTAGGTCAATGCGTCATTAGGTCATTTGACATTGGTTAGCAAGCATCAAGGGTTAATGACTTACTGACCTAATGACTAATGACCCAATGACTTAAATTGCACCCTCTAATGTTGCATCTTGACCATATTATCATTTACCAGTTCAAGAACTATTTCAGCCAGTCGTTCGATTTCCGGGAACGGATCATAGGCATCTGCGGTAAGAATGGTCGCGGCAAGACCAACCTACTGGACGCCATTTATTACCTCTGCTTTACCAAAAGCTATTTTACCCGGTCCGATCAGGCGAATATCTACCAATCTGCCAACGGTTTCCGGGTTGCCGGCAATTTTCACCTGGAGGGCGAGCCTGCTGAGGTCGCCTGCGTGCTGCGCGAAACCGGGAAGAAGGAATGTTCGCTGAACGGCAGGATGTATGAAAGGTTCGCGGACCATATCGGCCGCTTTCCCTGCGTTTTGATAGCGCCCGACGATGTACAGATCATCACGGGCAGCAGCGAAGAAAGGCGCCGTTTCCTGGACGCCCTGCTTTCGCAGATGGATGCGGAATACCTGCGGAAATTGATGGAATACAACCGGGTATTGCAGCAGCGTAACAGTTTACTGAAGTCTTTTGCCGAGCAACGAAAGTTCGACCAAAATCTGCTGGATGTATTGAATGAACAACTGGTGCGGCCTGCGAGCTTCATTTTTGAAAAACGGCGTGATTTCCTGCAATCGTTCGTTACACTTATCCGTGAATATTACCGGCAGATATCCGGAGAAGATTACATCATTGATGTAGTATACGAAAGCCAGTTGTTGCAGCAGAATTTTGCTGCTTTGCTGAAAGTGAACCAGGAAAAGGACATAATGCTTCAGCGCACAACAGTAGGCATTCATCGCGATGACCTTCAATTCAACCTGGAAGGAAATGCATTTAAAAACATGGCCTCGCAGGGACAGCGCAAAAGCCTGTTGTTTGCATTGAAGCTGGCCGAGTTTGAATCGCTGAACAAACACAAAGGCTTTCCTCCCCTGCTGTTGCTGGATGATGTGTTTGAAAAATTAGACGCGGGGCGCATGCATAATTTGCTGGAGTATGTATGCTGTAAAAACAAGGGACAAATATTTTTGACCGATACGCATTGCGATAGAATAGAGACTGCGTTGAATGAATTGGGAGAGAAATATGAGTTGATTAAGTTGTGAGAGAAAGAATAAGAAATTTTTTTTCTCCAATGTGAAAAACAAAATTTACACTCCTTCCACGCCTGACTTATCTTCGCTTCATGGGTGAGCTTTCCATGAAAGATGCATTAAAGAAATTCCTGAATCAAAGCAGGCTGAAAGGTGATGTGCAGGCATTACAGATTGAAGAGGTTTGGGGAAAGCTCATGGGTAAAACCATCGCCAAGTATACAGAGTCTATCAAGATCATTCATCATACACTTTTCATTACAACAAACGTTGCACCCCTCAAGCAGGAACTGATGTTCCAGAAAGAAAATATTGTGAAGCGCGTGAATGAAGCGCTGGGGGAAAGCACGATCCGGGATGTTGTGATCAAGTAGTGATTAGCTAATTCGCACCCTCGGGTCAACAATCCCATAAAGAAAATCTGCCAGCAGATTGATCAGGATAAAAAAGAAAGAAGCTACCAGTACAGATCCCATCACTACGGGAAAATCAAGTTTCTCCAGCGCGTCTACAGTAACCTTGCCTATTCCTTTCCATCCAAAAATGTATTCAACGAAAAATGCGCCGGCCAGCAATTCAGCAAACCAACCGGTGATGGCGGTGATGACCGGATTCAACGCATTGCGCAATGCATGTTTCCAGATCACTACCCTTTTGCTGAGTCCTTTTGCGTAAGCGGTGCGAATGTAATCCTGGTTCAGTACATCCAGCATGGAACTGCGGGTTAACTGCGTTATGATGGCTAAAGGGCGTATGCCTAATGTAAGCGCGGGTAAAATAAGATTTTGCAGTTCGAGCGTTCTGCCTTCAAAAGGATTGGTATCAAATAAACTTCCTGTCATGCGAAGCCCCGTGTAATCGCTCAATACAAAACCAAATAAATAAGCTATCACTATTCCCATGAAAAAAGAGGGGGCAGAAATTCCAAGCACGCTGGCAAACACTGCAGATGTGTCCATCCATGTATCTTTTTTAACTGCCGCCAGCACGCCCAAAGCAACACCAAGCACTGTTGCCAGCAACATCGCCGCAAATGCAAGAAGCAGAGTGCCGGGCAATGCATCCATCAATATTTCCCATACATCTTTACGCGTTTGATAGGATCGCCGCAAATAAGGAAGCTTGATGGCAAGATTCTTTTCGCCGCCGATGAAAAAACCCTTCAGGTTTTTATTTTTTATTTCTTGTTTTGAATGAATGGCTATAGGTGAAACATCGTTGAGGTAAAGCAGGAACTGTTTCCATTTCGGGAGATCGAGGTATAATTCTTTGCGGATGTTTTCCTGTGTGGCGGCATCGGCCCGCTGTCCCATGATCAATCTCGACGGATCACCAAATCCCTGGAAAAGAAAAAACACAAGCACTACTACTCCCAGCATTACCAGTAGTCCATAAAACATTTTTTTAAGGAAGTATCTTGTCACTTATCTGAACATTTTACTTATTGAAAGAGGCGCAGGAGCATCTGTATAACTCCATTTATTTTCTATTTCAGCTCCATTTATTTGGTAGATGGTGATCGGCGAACGCGAAGCTGTTTTAACAGCCACCACATCACAGGTAAAATAGTTGATAGCCTTTCCCGGAAGTATTTTGCCGAATGCCTGCTTAGTATCTTCAAGGCTGGATGTTACTATTGCAAAATCAGCTTTCAATTGCTGCGCAAATGCATACACGCCTTGAATATTTTCCGCCTGACTGTTGATATCTGAAGGAATATTTTTAACGAACACTAAAATTTTTCTTCCCGGCTGCGCAAAATAACTTTGCGTTACGTTGATGCCAGTGCTGTCTGTGAGCGAAAAATCTTTTATCTCCGGCTCTGCATTGCCTTTTCTGACAAGCTTATCGTACCGCCTTTTAAATTTGTAATTATCCCCGTAATCGTCCGGGAATTTATCTGCGGTAAATTCCACTTCTTTCCCATCTTTTTCATAAACGAAAGTAATGACCGAACTATCGGGAACAGCGCCTGCGGGGACCTTCATTTTCTCCAGCACATCATTCCCTTTTTTATACGGCAGGCAATCCACTACCGGGAGATGCGCCAGCACATACCATTGGAACCCGAAAGAGGCAAGCGTTGTAAGCAGCAGGATAATAATGTTAAGGGTGTTGGAAAAAACGGGCTTCACCCTTTTTCGGAAAGCAAACAGGAATAAGATCAATGCAAGAAGGATAAGGTCTTTTATGAAAGATTGCATAGCGGTGAGCGGAATGCAATTCCCGAAACAGCCGCACTCTTTTACTTTGTTAGTTAGTACCGCATAACCTGTAAGGAAAGTAAAGAATACGATAAGCAGCAACAGCAGCCAACTGAAAAGCCTGAACTGCCAACCGATGAGCACTGCCACTCCGGCAATGATCTCAAATGCGATCATGAGCACAGAAAAAGCAAGCGTATAATCGTTCAATCCATGCCATCCCCACACTTCAAAGAACTCCTGCATTTTGTAGCTAAGCCCTAAAGGGTCGTTCGCCTTCACCAGGCCGGAGAAGATGAAAAGAATGCCTGTGATGAGGCGAGATATGTTTATGAGGATATTCATAGTTAGTAGTTAGTTTCGGGTTTCGGGTTTAGAGTTTCGGGTTCTTTAACTCATTACTTATT
>JBAVMD010000367.1:0-2773 GCA_049689695.1 Chitinophagaceae bacterium
GGAATGAACAGCAGGATGCCGGTCGCTCTCTCAAAGATGCAACGGAAGAACTGGTGACGAAGTTTCCTGAACATGAAGAGAACATCCGCGCCTATTATGACCGATGGGAAGAAATGCTTGGCGGCCCGATACAGGGCACGGTAGAAGTGTTGCGCGGGTTAAAAGATAATAACAGCATTAAGCTGTATGCCCTTACCAACTGGAGCCACGAAACTTTTCCTGTCGCTTTGCAGAAATACGATTTCCTGCATTGGTTTCATGGGAGAATTGTATCGGGTGAAGAAAAAACAAGAAAGCCTTTCCCGCAGATTTATCAATTGCTTATAGATCGCTTCGGTATCAATCCTTCAACATCAATTTATATTGATGATAATGCAAGGAACCTGGAACCTGCGCAGCAACTGGGCTTTCACACTATTCATTTTAAATCACCGGAACAATTGAGAGAGGAATTGAATAAATCAGGGATTGAGATATAAATAAAATAGCGTAGATGGAAGAGGATTTTTGGATTTTCAGATTAGATCAGCGAAGCTGATCATAGAAGTTGCTATTTATTGCGGACCAATCTGCAACATCCAAAAATCTTCTTGCATCTGCGCTATGTCTCTTTATTAATTTTTCAAATATTTCTCAGGCAATGGCCGCTCAGCAGATTCATTTTCCCAGAGTATGGTTATTATCCACCACCGTGTTCCATCGTTCCATAATTGTATGCTGTTAATGCCGCGCATGAACGGTTTTTCGTCTGCCGCTGTTTTTTTGGAAGCATAAGTGCTGAAGATATGTACCACGCTGCCAAACTGCTCTGTCTTGCGGCTCAGCTCCAATTCAAAAAAGCCGTTCTTTTCGAGAAATGGCCCTGATGTATTGATATAATCCTCCACGCTCAGCACCCGCTTTCCAAAAGAGCCATCCGCCCTTTTGCCTGTGGGAATTAATCTTGCTTCCGGAATAAACAGCGTGCGCATCCTGTCCCAGTTTCTTTTCTGACCCGCAGGGCCGGAGATCACATCGTATAAAGCTGCGACAATACCATCTATAGAGCTAACATCTTTTTTATCAGCGGGAATGCTATCTGGCATCAAGGCATCAGTAGTTATTTTGTTGCGGGCAAATCCCTCCGGCAAAGCGGCCGAGAGGCAGATCAATACAAACAGTAAGTACTTCATTTAAGGCGCATTTTTTTAAAGCTACAATTCTATCGGTAAACCCGGCAATTCCCTGTGGCAGGCGGCAATAAAAATGTATGGATTGTTAAATGAAATTGCAACGTATGTGCTTTAACGTTTCATAGCAATGCGCGGTATTTGTTTTGTGCGTATAAAGATCAAAGGAAGAACTAAAAATGAAACGATTAACTGGTTTATTGATGGTGCTGTGTTCATTGGCCGTGCTGGTTTCCTGCGGCGCAGCCAGTCATTTACCGGCAGCCTCAAAAGAAGACAAAGATTTGTTCAAAGCCATCGAGGCTATTGAAAAATCAAATCATGCAGAAGCCAGGAAAGACCTGCCCGGTTTATACCAGCAAGCGCTGCAACGTCACGAAGACAGGATAGCTTCTTACAAAAATTCAAGTTCAACCGATCGCTGGCAGAACATCATTGCAGAGCTGGAAGCGCTTCAGAAAATATATGGCGCTGTGAAGTCGTCTCCCGCCACCGCAAAGCTGGTATCGGTACAGGACTATACGGTGGATATCCGCAATGCAAAGGAACAGGGAGCAGAAGAGTATTACGGCGTGGGTGTACAATACCTGAATTCAGACGACAGGCAGGATGCAAAAAAAGCCTACCAGGCATTTCAGGCAGTAAATAAGATCTATCCTAACTATAAAGACACGAGAAGCCTGTTAAGCCAGGCCCGCGAAAAAGGCATCCTGGATGTGGTGATAAATCCTATACAGACCCGGGGTTATGGCTACGCCAACTGGGGTTTCAGGGCTGATAATCTTCAGCGCGACCTGGTGCGCGACCTTGGCGGATATTTCGGTAACGCCTTAAGCGGCGCCCGGTTTTATACTGATTGGGAAGCGCGCAGCAGGAATGTGGATGCTGACTGGGTAGTAGACCTTAACTGGGACAATATCTATATCACCCAGCCTTACACCCGTACCTACAACCGTGAAGTGCGCAAGGAAATTGAAATGGGCAGAGATAGCAGCGGCAAGGTGACTTACAGAACCGTAACCGCTACGCTCTTCATTACGCAACGCACAATGGATGCAAGAGCTGAGATGGAATACCGCGTTACCGATCTTTCTGACCGTGAAAGCGTGGAGTGGAACAGGATACCTGCTTACCTTGATCTGAATGTGGAGTATGCTACGTACAGGGGTGATTCAAGAGCTTTGAGCACCTATGATTGGGCACTGATAAATAACAGGCCGATTAGCTATAATGATGAATCCCAGATAATGGATGCGTTGTATGCCAGGGTTTATCCCCAGTTGCGCAGCCGGCTTGAGACCATTACGCGCTGGTAAACTTTTTTAATTGGACGGTTTAGGCAGAACCAGGTAGTCATCACGTTTATGCGTGGTGACTATTTTATTTTATGGTAAGAGATGACCTGGAAAATGTAGGCATCAACCCGAACGTCTGCACCTGGAGCGAATGTTCTCCATGAAACGAAACAGTTTTTGAAACAGAGGTTTTCAGGTGAGGCGTATTGCGGTTGCTTACATAATAGCCTTTAAAAATATTCTTTTGCTCATTTTCGAACGAAGGATTGCTAAGTTCAAGCTGTATCCAGTCGTTGCCTTCTTTTATAT
>JBAVMD010000368.1:0-4375 GCA_049689695.1 Chitinophagaceae bacterium
GCATAGTTATTATAGATAATGCAGTTCTGATTGAGGAACTCATCAATTTCTGCAAAGGCGCTCACCAGCTTGACGTAACTGCCGCTGTTAGTCCAACCACCGTTCAATTGTTGGTAGTAGTGATCTCTAATCTCATCAACGGCTTGCGTGATTCTCTCAAATGCGTGAGTGTAAAAGGACCTTTCTGCTATCCACTTTATCGTATCTCTAACAAAGGGAGGTTCTGAAAAATAGTGTACGCCGTAATCTTGAATTGATGTGGTTTTTATTTTCTCTATTAGGATGGTAGTTTCTGCGCTTGGTTTGAGGAAAAAGGCTTCTACGTAGTAAACAAGCTCTTTTAGATTGTATAAACAAATAAAAGAAAGTATATGCTTATCCTGCGATTTTGCTTTTTCGTATGTAGAATAGTACAACCGCATAGCGGTTTCAAAGTGACCAAATTGAAAATGTATATAAGCGTGCTTCAAAAGCTGACGGCTGTTCAAAGATGAGTCACTTTTTAAATCACTAAGAGATTGATAAAAATCTAGGCGATTAAAAGAGCAACTGACGCAGGTGCAGATATGTTTTTGATGAAGACGAATGTCTGCTTGTTCAGTTTTGTCTATACTACTTATATCAAATATCAGGTTGTAATTGAGCTTCTTTAAAATATCAGAAAGTTTATCGATTTCTTCAGATGTAATTGCTCCAATGGAGTCCCTGAAAGAGATAGAGTTCTCTTCATCAATTATGATGCATTTAAACAGCTTTACTATTTCTTTATTGTTTGAGCTAATCCGAAAATTCGAATAGCGGCTATATGAATGCGTTCCGTTCGTAATTTTAAACGGAAATACTTTTGAAAGAATATTCGCAGGGATAAAAGGGATTTGATCGTAGTATGCCCGCAAAGACTCATAAAGCTGGTCAGTTGGCGAAAGCTTATCCAAATCTTTAGCTAACACATAAGGGGGTACATAATCTACTTTGTGCTCGGTTTCAGCCTCAACAGTTCCTATTTCTTGGCTAAGCTTATAAATACCTTCAATGATTGAGCAGTAAAAATGCACAGAAATTTCGGGAAATTTAAGGTCGGGATGCAGTTGTCGACAATTCATAGGATCGCCAAAGTCATCGGTATCTCTGCTAATAAAATAGAACTCGCTAATGCTTCTAGTTTTCAAATAATCTATTGTAGACAGGTAGATTAAAGCATCTGCATTACTGTTATTATTTTTGTGATGAAAGGGTGCTTTCCTTTGTTCGAAATGTTTCATTGACTCTGCTCGCGCATCTGTGGTTGGTTGGAATTGGATTCCACGAAGAATCAGCTTGTCTATTCGGTTTGATTTAGATTCATAGTATTTATAGGTTCCATTAAGCAACTGGCTGTATGGTCCTACATCCTCTGATATTTGCGCATGTGTCTTTTTTCTTGCTTTCAATTGCTCATCTTTAGCCTTTGTCCACTCTAACATCAACTGTTCTGGAATAAGCAAGGAAACAGAATTTTTCTCAATCCAAGATTCGAATAAGTCTAATTGTTTCTCTGGCACTTTAGTGCATAAGTCTATCCAGCAATTCGTATCAATTAACAAGTACACGGTGTCCATTTTTCGTATTTGTAAAAAATAAATGTACTCAGAGGAAAAACGCCTTCAGCATCTTACGGAGATTGAACCAGATTGCAAAAAGCCGCCTAGTCACTTTAAAATAAAGATGCTCCGCGTTAATTATTAAGTAAATTAAAAGCTACAAATTTAGGTTGAAAGAAGGTATTGGATTTACAAAATCTTAAGTAATTTTACTCTTTCTAGAAACTTTACCTGATATTCCTGAAGCTCATCGTAAGTAATGAAGTTTATGTGAAGTGCGTTTATTTGCTTCATACGACTATTAAACGAACTAAAATTGCATGGCCTTGCCTTTCGCGGGCATTATCTATTATCTTTTATTTAGGGACGATCCCCGCACGCTGTGAGGGGTATGCAAATATGCACGCAAGTTCCTCGACCAATATTTGATGCCCATGTAATAGTTCCCCCGAGCAATTGCGTGCGGTGGCGCATGTTCAGTTGGCCGACGCCATCAGAATAATTATCATCGACATTAAATCCAACCCCATCATCTAAAATGTTGACTACAAGCTGCGCGTTATTAGCCGTGACTGCAATGCAGATTTGTTTGGCATTTGCATGCTTAATGCAGTTTTGTAGCGCCTCCTGAATGACTCGGAAGAGCATGATCTGTGCATCAGACTCAAGCGCTAAGGTTGCATTGGTGGCATTTAGAGCTACATGGGTACTGCCAGCCGAATTGATTCGATTTACTTCTTGCTGCAGGTTCTCGTAGAGATTGAAGCGGTTCAGCCATTCATTATTGAACGATTTCGACAGCGCACGTACTTCTTTAATAGCTAAGCTAAGCGTCTCTTTTGCTGTTTTGAATGGCTGCGACACTGGCACCACGGTTGACTCTGCCAGTCCCATGAACATTTTTGTCGTGCTCAGGAGTTGTCCGATGTTGTCGTGCAACTCCTGCCCAATGATGCGCAGGGTCTGCTCCTGCATCTCCATCCTTGTCTTGAGCAATTGGTTTGCATGTGCGTTCTCGTTTAGTTGTTCCTTATAAAGGAACTGTCGCCGCTGGTAGAAGAGCAGGACAAAGATGATGATTCCAGCGAGAATCAACGCGATAATGCTGGTGGTGGCGACCATCACTAAGATCTGCGAATAGTTATTTGACATACAAAACCGAATAAGAAAGTGGTATACATTACAATTGAAAGTATTCGAATCACAGTAATCACGTACAAGGTGCCTTGGTCAGGAGACACTAGGTATAAGTAATTGAGCATACCAGCGAAAGGAAGGTAAGCGGCGTAAAACAATATCATTCCGCTCGCGATCCAAAATTCTGTGTGGGTGTGGAGCTTTACCAATTCTCGTTCAGTTATAAGCTGGTAATAGTAGGCCACCGACACAATTACTATGAATATGCTGCCAACTGTGACGGGGTAGCTATTAAAGTGGTGAAATCCAAGAACGATGTTGCTAATTAGCCAAATGATCGGGTATCCAAACAAGAACCATTTAATTAATGCGCGGATACGAGGTGACTTTATGATGCAAAGGTAGTATACTGCATACCCACTCAACTCTATTAGTGTATATGTATTATATAGCCAAAGATTACTCGTATGTAGTCGCAAAGCCATAAACATTCTGCAAATTTCAACGATCAATGTGCAACCTAGGATTGTCGAGAGTACGCGAAGGTGAATAGGACGACCGGTTTTAAAGCTTGTGAAGCTTGTAAAAAATACAACCGCAACTACAGATAAGTATATAACGCGCATGATTAACATAATCGTGTCCCTTGTTGGCTAAGTGATAATACATTATATCGTCCAATTTCTCGATATTTCAATACACTGGCAACGTGGTTTTCACCCTTTTTTAAGTTGCTTAGTGGCTGCTTGCTACGAAAAACCTGTTGTTAAAGAGAAATGGGGGTTTGGGGTCTTCCTTATGATGTGTTTGCTCTCGGAATTATCGCTACTTGACAGACAATGTGGGCCTAGGGAAAACCGCTTGTTGAATGCAGTTCTTCGGGGACTAACTTATATAAACGGGTCATCGTTCTACGTTTATCAATCAATAACTCTGTCTATTTTGTTGCTGTCAGCTTGCAGAAATATCGAAATGAAAATCCAGCGGCGAATGCTTCCAGATACGCGCAATAGAATAATTTAAATTCCGCCATCATTGTTTTGATGGCTGATTGGCGGTTCAGCCTTTCGGTATTTTCTGCTTTGTAAACAGGGAGTATTTCAATTAGGACGAGTGGGCGCTTTTTTTCTATATCAGAATAAATATGTTTTAGTTCTTGAAAACAATCCCTTCCTTTATAATCGTCTTACTCCCAACAAAGTTTCTATAATCATCAAAAGGACTTCTCTCCCAAATAAGCAAATCTGCTTTCTTCCCTTTTTCAATAGAACCATATTGATCGTCTAAACCCAAAGCGCTTGCGCCGTTTATTGTGGAGATCTGTAGAATTGCAGGGATTGAAAATCCATATTCTGATAAAAGTAGTTGCTCAGAAATGATTGCCTTACCGCCACCTGGCCAATCAGTGCCAATGCGCAGTTTGATTCCCTTGTCAAATAACTGTTTTACATAGCCCATAAATATTTTGAAGTTGTCTCTGCATCTGGCTACCTGCTCTTTCGATAATGAGGTGTCCGTTTTGGTGGCGGTAAAATAGGTTAATCCAAAGGGCTCGGCCATCAGATGGATGGATGTTGAAAATGTTGTGTTGCTTTTTGAAAGTTTGTCAATCAATGCATCTATAGCTCCCGGCTTTTTGTCGTGAATAAAGCGAAACA
>JBAVMD010000369.1:0-3045 GCA_049689695.1 Chitinophagaceae bacterium
GTTTGAGGGAAAGTAGATGGGTCCAGGAACTTATCGTTAAAAGTTTCCTTGATCTTCTCCAGGTCAGGATCACCATAGCCTGATCTCTCGAACCTGCTGCGACCCTCGATGACCTCCGCGATCTTTATGCTCACGCTGTCACGCAGCATTTCCTTCATTGCTTCCGTTTCATAATAGTTTACACCGTTCTGCAAAACGGCAATGCTGTCTTTAATAAAATAGTTATTCTTTTTCATCAGGAACATAATGCGGTACATACCGGGGTCCAGGTAACCGAGGTCTCTTGTTGAGCCGGTGTATATTTTTATGTAATCCGCATTATCGTACCGGAATAAAATGATGTTTTTAATAAAGGGATTTTGTTTGCGGAATTCTTTCGACAATCCTATCAGCAATTTTGCATTACCATACCTGTTGATGTGATCCTGAAAAAGCACCGTATTGCTGCTCCGGATGTCGAGGTAATCCTGCCAGAGGCTGTCAACCTCTTTTGCAGTCAATACATAATCACGAAAATTGTAAGCGGTAGAAATTGCCGGCAGCGCAGAAGAAAAAACGGCCGTGTTCAGCAACTGTCTTTGTTTGATCAACCCCGGCTGAATAAGGAATTGCCATGAGCCCTCAGGCTCAAATACCTGTTCGTATTTATTTTTTACAACCAGTTTCGTCCAATGATCCAAATAAGGCCCTGTAAGAATAAGTGGCCTGGATGCGGTATTCTTTTCATTCAATAAAAAAACATTCTCGTGCTGTTGTATGTAAGACAGATTTTCGCCGAAATTATTCTGCACCAGTATCATGTACCTGCTCCACAGTTGACGTTCATACGCAGTCAAAGTGTCGGGCATTTTTTCGATGCGAATGTACCTGTTGCTCGAATCAGCCTCGATGCTCATGAAGGTCTTTACGCCTGCGGTAACTCTGAAGCTGTCAACCTTTATCATATAGTCGCGCGTACGCAGGCGCATGGTATGTAAACCCGGTGAAAGCTTAAAGCTGTACCGCTGCATGTGCTGCGACTGGCTGAAGAAAACAGGAATTTCATCTATATACAAAAAATGAACGGGCTGCAGATCGCCTTTGTAAGTAACAAAAGGTGCAAGTTGTGTCATGCTGTCCGGCGCAGCTTCCTGGTTCATATAAATTCCTTTCGGGTGCAGGAAGTTATAATACTCAATGGTGTCCAGGCTCATTTCGCGGCTCCATCTTTCCCAATTCAATTTGCCTGCGTAATCCTGCTTGTCTTTGTCGCTTACAGACATGTCAGATTTTCTGATGCGTTGCGGATAAAACCGGCCCAGGTAAGGAACATAAGGAGTAGGAGCATCAAATTTTTTAGTGAAAGAAAACGCAGTAACATCTGCATTGCTTACCGGTTTGCCATAGGCATCTGTAAGATGAATGCCGAAGTTCACGGTCTGCCCCGGATATACAAAAGCCGGTTGCTCTGTGCGGATGTTGATTAACTTATCACGAAAGGGGATCGTGAAATTTTCTTTGTAAACCTGGTCGTGGTAAATGTATTGCAGCGAAACGAAATAATTTTTAGGCGTGCGTGACCGCTCCAGAAATACCAGCGAGTCGACATATCCCCGGTGAATAATTTTATCTCCTGCAAAAATGGTGTACCATACCGGAAGGTGATTTGGGTTTACCAGTTGTACCGCAACGGAATCCTTTGTGCGCGATGCAAGGCAGGAGACCATCCCGGAAGAACGTGATAACTCGTAAGTTTCATACAGGCTGTCTGTTTCAACTTCGTAAGTGGTGGCGAAAGGATTTATTTTAATAGTGGCAGGGATGGTAATGATGCGGCGTTGCTCCATGCTGTCTTTGCCTTTGAGTATGCTTAAAGTAGCTGCAACGGGAACGCTTTTGCCAGAGACAGTATGGTCTATTTTAAGGCTGTCGTTCTGTACCTCAAAAGAAATAGCGCCCGGTTCATCTGTAAAATGCTGCGAAAGCGTTTGGTCCTGCAGCTCGTTGTTAGTATTTAGAAAACTGCATTCTATAACGTAGTTGAAAGAAGCGCGGGGGAAAATGCTATCGGGCAAAATGATCTTGGTTTCACCGATAGTTTCAAGTGGTTGCGAGTGCGTCCATAAAGTGTCCGGCAAAAAAACCTTTCGGGCATGAAATTGCTTATTGCCCTGCTGCGCCGTTCTTACCACGATCTCAACGCGTCCGTCCATAACGGCTAATTCATTCTCATCGGTTGCTTTTAAAAAGATGGCCATTTCTTCCCCACGGGCATGCTCTTTTTTAATGCTTCTTGCATTGAAGCTAATGGAGCTCAGCTCATAATCTTCATGCTTGAATTTGCCGCGTGCAACTACCTTGCGTTTGGCTGCGTATTCATCTTCATCCAGATCGCCATCGTATTCATCCAGGTCGTACTTCCTGCTGTTCAGTTCTTCCAGTGTAATCAGGTATTCATCGTCAAGCGTAAGATCAAGACTATCGTTCACCACAAACTCATATTCATAGCCGCCGGGCCTGTAAGGTTTGATGGTGACGAGGATGGTGTCTGTAACAAAATAATTGTCGCAGATGCGAACGAGCAGCGGCCTGTTCACCGGTTTGCCTTTAGCGGTTTGAACAAAAGCCTTCAAATGAACGGTATCGCCAGGCTTGTAGACCGGTTTGTTGAAAACCAGATAACTCTGAAAGCCGCATTCGTAAATGGTAGCTCCATGATAAAAACGGGCATAACCATAAGATCTTTTTATCCGTCCCGGATTAAAAAGATATTTCAGCGGGAAAGCATAAGTTAATTTCTTAAGCCAGGAAGTGTGGTATCCTCCGAACTTTTGCGTTTCAATGGGAAAAGTATACAGCACACTGTTGTGTTCCACTTTGATCTCATGGACTTTCTTATGCTTCACCGGCCCGTATGAATGCGAACGATCATTATAAGAAAGCCTTTTATCGTCAAGAAAAACAATTGCATTGCTGATAAGATTTCCCTGCGGCGTATGTACGGCCACAAAAAGGTCGTGCTCATTATTGATGATCTTGGCGTCGAGCCCGCGGGTAGTATATAAT
>JBAVMD010000370.1:0-2474 GCA_049689695.1 Chitinophagaceae bacterium
TCTACAAAGCAGCCGGTTAATACAGCGTTCATATTAGCCGCTTTAGTAGCACCGGCAGGCGCAGGATACTGCCATATTTCATTGAAGCCTTCTGCGTTAAACGCATAAGCTTCTACGGTATCTTTTCCATTACCGCAAAATTCTATACGCATGGCTGGTTTTGGCGCTTGCCAGTCTTTAGTACCTACATACGGAATTTCACCGCCGCCTCCACGAATTTCTGCTGACAGCAATTCCACTTTAAGCCTGCTTTTGTCTGGCCCCAGCAAAACCCATTGCAGAGTGCAGTCCTTGCCCGGGATGGCCGCGTACCAGTTGTCACCACGCACCTGCGCCAGCTGATATCCTTTATCGCCGCTTGCTTTAGCAGAAACATCCACATGCAATTTGAACTGGTTGAAATTAAGCAGTTCAACCATGTTGACTGCGGGCACACCGCCCACCAGTTGAAATTGCCTGTCTGCACTCAGTATCGCATTCATATTAAGAATGAGGGGATAATCATATTCTTTCATCGCTTTCAACAACATTTTTGAAATGGTTTCAATGGAACGCCTGAATGCAGCCGGGAAATAATCATCACCTTTGTTCAAACCGAACAACTGTTGAAAGCGATCGATGCCCAAAATGAGTGATACTACTGCACGCACTCTCGACGGATCGTCAATATATTTTTCTACCAGCAATCTTGCGCGCTTATCAGCACGCTCAATGATCCATGCAGCCACAGGCTCCAGTAGTTGGTTGTTTATTTCATCCTGCAAGGGTTCCGGGAAATAAAGTTCAGCATCCCGGGCCATTCCCATTATTCTTTGCATCATATATTCATCGCGGCCAACAAATTCTTTCCTGAATATTTCATAATCACGCTGCCACCGCGCTTCCTTAGCTGAATCGCACAATGTGCAGTAGGCGTAATCATTTGTTGGAGGAACAGGGGCCCATGTTATTTCTTCGTTCTTATATTTTTCATAGTAATCCAGCAACTCCTTCATTTCCGGCACCTCCCTGATCTGTCCCGGTTCCAGGTTGCCATAATCACTTAAATTCTGCGGCATCTTCTGCAGCTTTGCAGGTTGCGCCTGCGGCGCAGAGCCGGATTGAAGATTGTTCTCCGTTACATTCGTTGCCGGCAAGTCCGGGTTTTTAAGCGAACCAATTTCCTGTTTCAGTGGCGAAAGATCGATTGTGTTTGACAAAGCTCCTGTAAGATCGTCCTGTATCCTTTTATAAGCAGCCTGGATAGGCTCCGCCATATAGGGCACCATCGTCTTGGGAAATTTAGCAGCAAAAAACTGCATCGTTTCTTTCATCCGTTGTGGCGTTTTGCTGAGCTCTGCCATCATGCCGTCGTATATTTTTCCCTTACCGGATTTGCTTACGACTTTCACTTTGTTCTTTGCGGGAATAAAGGTCACCGTGTCGTATGCACGGGTGAGCAAAACATTCGGCCTTATCTTTTTCCCTTTATACCAGAGAAGATGATAAGAAGTGTCGGGCTGTTGTGCAGGCGGTGATTGCGTTTGCTGTGCAAATGCAGGTTGCAGCAATACGCATGAAAGAATCAGCGAAATAAGGGGGCGCATAATAGTTTTTTGGAGATGATAAATATTAATTCTTAGCGTTTGTAGTGATCAGTTTTTCGGTCCCATCAGGCCGGTCACATGGTATGGACTGTCAGGGTCTTGTTCCAGTGAAAGATGAAACCATGCATATTCTGTAGCAGTATTCTCAGGAAAGATTTCTTTTCCATTAAGTCTTTCTTTCAGAATAATTTTCTGCTTGTTGTATACCTGCGGAAGGAAAAGATAACTTCCGGGATTTGACGACTGCACGAGTTCCCCGATCTTATTGCCCGCACCCATTGCATTAGCCATCTGCATCATTTTCTGCATATCCTGCGGATTAATACTGGATGCATTCTTAGCCATATCAGCGCCGCCGTTCTTTATAAACTCATTATACTGCTGCTGCATTTGCTGCTTCATTTTTTCAACATTGCCGGGTGTTTTAAAAAAGGCGGCTTTCTCCATGGTGCGTTGTACGTCTATGAAGCATGCGGTCAATACTGTGTTCATGGCAGACATTTTAGTTGGGCCCTGCGGAGGCAGTTGCCAGAGTTCCTGTCCGTTCTCAGCCTGGAAAGTATAAGCTTCAACAGTGTCCGCGCTGTTGCCACAGAAATCTATCCGCATTTTAGGTTTGGGAGCTTCCCAGTCTTTGGTACCAACATAGGGAACCGAAGCGCCCTTGCCGCGCATCTCGGCAGCCATCAGTTTCACTTTCAGTTTATTTTTATCAGGCCCCATCAGTATCCATTGCAGCTTGCATTGTTTGTCGGGGACAGCCGCATACCAGTTGTCGCCCTGCACCTCTGCCAGTTGATAGGCGCCATCGCCGCTTACTTTTGCAGATACCTTTACCTGCATCTTAAACTGGTTGAAGTTGATCAATTCAAAAGTATTCAGCGTACG
>JBAVMD010000371.1:0-2185 GCA_049689695.1 Chitinophagaceae bacterium
GGGCGTGCAGGTAGTGCCTGAAGCCGATGAACATAAATTTGAATTTGACCTGCTCGATCCTACCAAGATCATTCCCGAAGAACTCGTGCCTGTACAACGGATAGGCAAAATGACGCTTAACCGCAACCCTGATAATTTCTTTGCAGAAACAGAGCAGGTAGCTTTTCACGTTGGACATATCGTACCAGGAATTGATTTTACGAACGATCCTTTAATGCAGGGCCGTTTATTCTCTTATACAGATACGCAACTGATACGCCTTGGCGGCCCTAATTTTCACGAGATACCGATCAACCGCCCGATAGTTCCGGTACACAATAATCAGCGCGACGGCCACATGCGCCAAACCATTAACAAAGGCAAAGCAAGCTACAGCCCTAATTCGTTAGGAGGCGGCTGCCCGTTTCAGGCTGGTAAAATGGATGGGGGATTCGCTTCTCATCCTGAAAGGATCGACGCACATAAGATCAGGGAGCGCAGCGCAAGCTTTTTCGACCACTTCAGCCAGGCGAAACTGTTCTTTAACAGCCAGTCTGAACCCGAAAAAAATCATATTGTAGATGCGCTGAGCTTTGAGTTAGGAAAAGTTCAAACTGTTGCTATCAGGGAACGCATGCTGCGCATCCTGGCCCAGGTTGATAAAGGTCTTGCCGCAGGAGTAGCATTCGCGCTCAGGTTGAATATTCCTAAAGACAGCAGCGAGCCGATGAACCAGGGAGTTCCTGCAGATGCAGACGTTCAACGCTACCAGCCGGTAGTAAAAGAGGGCTCTGTTGCGGTTTCTGCGGCGCTGAGTATGGCAAACACCGTTAAGAATACAATACGTACAAGACAAATAGCCATTCTGGCCGCAGATGGCGTAGATGGAAACTCGCTGAATACAGTAAAAACAGCTTTGACAGCAGAGGGTGCAGTGGTTGAAGTGATAGCGCCACGCCAGGGTTATGTTATCAGCGAAGGAGATGAACAGATACCTGTTGACCATAGCTTCCTCACAAGCGCTTCTGTTTTTTACGATGCGGTTTATGTACCCGGAGGCACCAACAGCGTGGCCACGCTGGAAGCAGAACCCGATGCTATTCATTTTTTAAATGAGGCTTTTAAGCATTGCAAGGCGATAGCTGCGGATGCGCAGGCGATGCAGGTTTTGGAAGCTACCTATTTTATCAAAAAGCTTCCGCCTGATTTTTCTGATGAGAGTGTGATGAGAGAAGGGATTGTTATCAGCGACAGGCCGGAGAAGCTGGCGAAGCAGTTTATAAATGCTATTGCGCAGCATCGTTTCTGGGATAGAGAGAAGCCGAGGAAAGTGCCGGCGTAGTATGACCCGGATATGTGCAGTTGAAAATGTAAAAGCCTTGGGACGTTATGTGTCTCAAGGCTTTCTTTATTACAGGGCAAGGACACTGACAAAATGTACGTTCATTCTGTATCTTACCTATATCTTACCAGGCTATATCCAGGCTTCGCCTGGGTTTCTTTGCGGCTGTGTCAGGTTGACAGAGATATATAAACAGAAATGGATCGATATCCATGCGTTAGCCGGAAAAAAACTTAAGGCTCGCAAGCCTGTCAATAGGAAGACCTAAGTTTATAAAACATGACAAGCCTAATACACAGAAATAAATTGTGACCGCAGGATTACAACCCGGATTAAATAAACATTCTTTATATAACCTGTTTGAAACATAGAGGCCTATAAGCAGATAAATACCTTTACCAATAATGGTAAAAATCAAATACCATTTTTTAGAAAGCTTGTAAACTTTATGGTTTGTTCCTAAGCTAACATTGAGAAATTGAGGATGTGGCATTTTCTTCAGGCCATTTTAATTGAGCACGACAATGGTTACATGGAGTTTCCCCATACGTAATATCGGCATTGCAGCCAGGGCAGGAATAGCAGATTTCTTCTTTAGCAAAGGCTTGCAAGATTTCGCCGATCAGCCAGGCACCGCCAACCAGTGCGCCCAGGGAAAAAATAACGTTTGAGACGTTACCGGATTGAGAAAAATTATTTCTTAACATAGGATGTAGTTTTATTTTAAAGAATACAATGCAATATAATACATGAATATTTCAAGCATGCATGTAGAAAAAAAATAAATATTATCCGATTAATATAGTGAGCAAACTGAATTACAGTTTAGAGAAATATGTATTGAGATGTTGTTGCTGTCGATTT
>JBAVMD010000372.1:0-5380 GCA_049689695.1 Chitinophagaceae bacterium
GGCCGTATC
This sequence comes from Chitinophagaceae bacterium, assembly GCA_049689695.1. Classification (GTDB taxonomy): domain Bacteria; phylum Bacteroidota; class Bacteroidia; order Chitinophagales; family Chitinophagaceae; genus DASPKM01. The sequence continues at coordinate 10 of JBAVMD010000372.1, forward strand.
CGTGCTTGCCTGGAGCAGAAAAAAGTTCATATTCAGTGGAATAGGCCGCAAAAATAAGCCAGGTACTATTATAAAAAAAGCCCCTTGTTTAAACAGGGGGCTTTTATTTATTGTTCGAAACCGTTATTTCGTTTTTGTAGTACTACTGGTAGTGGCTTTGCCTGTATTCCCCGTGCCGGTCTTTTTGGGCGGCGTATTCTTTGGAGGCGGCGTTGTTTTTGCCGGTTTGCTCAGAATGTCAAGGAATTTCTGTGCATCGGCATTGGTTGGATCGATCTGAAGGATTTTCTTCAGGTTCTCGATAGCCATTGCCTTATCTTTCTTCACGTTGTTATAATAAGCTGCCAGTAAACTGTACGACTGCAGTATCTGCGCTTTGTATTTTACTGAGTCGATCTTGTAAGCCATTTCCGCCAGCTTCTCATAAGCCGGAGCGGCTATGCCTGACTCCCATGTTGTATCCTGCGCCATTCGCGTACGGGCGCACCACAGATAACCATAGATCTCGTTGGGATATTGGCTCTGGTATACATTACAGAAGAGACTGTCAGCAGTTTTATAGTCAGCAGCCTGGTAGCTTGCATAACCCCAGTTGTATAAGTCGGTCTGTGAAGGCTTGGGATCCATACGGTAAGCAATGCCTAACCAGTTGGCTTCCTGCTTGCGGTCTCCCATTTTCTTTGCGAGGGCCGCAGCCTTAGTGATATATTCTACTTTTTTCTCTGTTATGGTATCAAGCGCCACGGCTTGCTGCAGGTTCACGAAGGCTTCCTGCTCGCTGCCTGGTGTTTTTGAATTAATATTCGCCAGCTCAACATAGTCGGCGGGCAACAGCGTAGCCGGGTCTGCTTTTGACAGGAATGTGGTCATTGCCTGTTTAGCGGCTGCCATATCTCCCAGCGTATCCGATGTGTAAGCCACCATCCTGTACATACGGGGATTCACTTTTTCGCCATACTGGGTTATCAGTTGCTGAGCGGCAGTTCTTGCCTCTGCAAATTTTCCCTGCGCATAAGTAAAGTCTGTTTTCAGGTATTCATTCTCGGGTCCCTGGTCTGCGTTGGCTATATACTGGTTAAGGTATTGTTCTGCTTTATTTACATCACGGAAATACCAGTAATAGAACAATTCATACAAGGCAGGAAGATATGCCGGATCGATCTTAATTGCTTCTTCAAAAGCGGGCAGGAAGTATTCCTTGTTATTTTGAGTAAGATATACTTTACCGATCTTGTATTTTGCCGCCGCCAGTTTATTGTCCATGTTGAAAGCCTTGGTGTAAGCAGTAACAGCTCCACCGCCATCTATATTTTTACGATACGCATCGCCTATCAACAGGTAGGTATTAGGATCATTAAATCCCTTCACCTGAGTGGCGAGGTTGAGTTTCTCCAGGGCGTAATTCGCATCGCCTTTACTGATCACGTTAGCACGGCCTATGGCATTCAGTACCTGAATATCTTTTCCTTTGGTAAGGCTGATGGCCGTTTCAAAACGCTGGCGCGCATCGTTGGCCTTTCCTTCCATAAGTTCAAGCTGTCCCATGCCAACAAGCAGCAAAGGAGCATTGCCATTGGAAGATAGCGTTCTCTGGTATAATGCCTTTGCCTGCACACTGTCTTTTGATTCGATCAGCGTTTGACCCAACCAGTAAATGGCATCTATATTATTAGGATTTGAAGCAAGGACCTTATCTAAAGTTTCTTTTGCACTTTTAAATCGTTCGTAATACAAAAATTTCCGCCCTTGTTCAACATTCTGAGCAAAAGCCAGGCTTATACCCAACACTAATGCTACTAAACTTAAGCTGATCTTCTTCATTTTAATTATCCTGTTTTAAGTTGGAAAATTACAAAACTGTTTTAAAAATTTTTACATCTTCACATCTCTCACATTAAAGGACATCCGTGCTGGTAGCAGGTATGCGCGTCTAAAGATCAATTGTCCCCGCTCGCCTTCAAGAAAATTAACGAATCCACTTCCCAATCCGCCAAAATTCTCTTTAAGTATGTAATGCAAACTGCGTACCATTGGATATCTTCTTAAATAAATGTTAGCCTGGAATGGTTTCACATATGTCTCAGTAGTACAGATGCTGCATTGTATGGAAGCGATGTTAACTTTTTGCAAAAAACTCAATTGATTAACGTCTTCTTTATTCCCAATCCAGCTCACTCCAATAAAACCGATAGCATCCACATTATCAGCTACGTAATCCAGCACTGCCTGGCTTGTACGGGCAGCGGTCACATTCTTTCCCAAGGGCTGTCCCCTTAAAATAGAATCGATGGCGTACCGCACTGTGCTGGTGGCAGAAGTACCATCCATAACCGGTCTTAGCTTTGAAGTGCTTGTGCCTGACAATATGCTTTTCAGATCATTCACAGAAAAAACGGAATCACTTGCCTTATTGTTCACAATCACTGTTACCGCATCATAAGCAAGGTCACCCATGATAGGCACATACCTTATAGAGTCCTTGTAAAAATCTTCTTCGTCTCGGTTGAGCTTGCGCGTTATAATGATCATGCGTGTGCTGTCTTTCGAAAGATCACGCAGGCACTCAGCTTCCGGTTTATAATGAGCTACGATCTTTGCTTTAGGAAAGGATGCTTCAAATACTTTGATCTGTGAATCGATGATTGGCCTGAATGATTCGTCAACGCTGATATCAATAGTACCACTGGTCGTGGTATCCCTCGCATCACTCTTAGTGTTTACCTGGCAACTGATACATGTGATTATAAGCGCCAGGACCATGAGCCTGCTTATAAGACTGTGCGCGGAAAAAAAAAGATGCTTCATCAGCGATAATAATTTTTCTGAATGCCCCTATAAATACGAAAGCCTCCATACAGTAAGCAGATGGCGGCAAAAAAGTAGGAAAAAGGTTTCGGCGGAAAAGCGAGTTCGAATCCAAACTGAGGCGACAACAGAAGAAAACCGGCTACGCCGATGTAAATGAAACCCATCCCGTAATCCATTATAGAACGCATCAATACATATCGCTTCGTGTTACCATTCTTGTTATCTTCTGAGGTGGCCATTGAAAAAATTTAAACAGGCTGGGCAAGATAAGTAAATAAGTAATTTATCCGTTCACCCTATTTTCAAAAACATCTGTTCCTGAAAAAACATTTACCTGCAATGAAACCTGACAATTACTATGCCGGGCGAGGAATAAGACGCGGGATGGGTTTAAATCCACAACGGTATAAGGGACAAGGTACAAGGTACAAGGCACAAGAAGCAAGTGAAGGAGGCTGGCTTATCTTGCTTCTTGTGCCTTGACCCTTGCCCCTTGCGCCTTCCGCCCCGCGCCTTAATTTTACGCCATGAAAATTCTAATGGTGTGCCTTGGGAATATTTGTCGCAGTCCCCTTGCAGAAGGCATTCTGCAGCACAAGGCGTGGAAAGCAGGTTTGAACTGGAGCGTTGAAAGCGCAGGCACCAATGGCTATCACACAGGTGAGCCGCCCCATAAGTTGTCGCAGAAAGTAGCTAAGCTGAATGGCATTGACATTTGCCAGCAACGGTCGAGGCTTTTTACAGCGGAAGATTTTGACAGATTCGATAAGATCTACGCGATGTCTGCCGATGTAATAGACGAGATGAAATGGATAGCGAAGAAAAAATTTAATGCAGAAAAGGTTGACCTGCTGATGAATGAGCTGCATTCCGGCCGCGATATGGACGTTCCCGATCCCTGGTATGGCCCCGAACCCGGCTATCATACTGTTTACGAAATGATAGACAAGGCGTGTGACCAGATCATCGCTAAATATGAAAATGTTCCGTCCCGTCCCGGGAATAGCGTTTAATATTGTGCCGCGCAAGCTTTGCTGCAGGCAACAAATTGGACAATAATGGCGTTCAAAGCCGGCAGATAAGACCTGGGCAAAATATAATTTCCAGGTTTTTTCGGCTAACGTTTCGTTTTTTGTGGCGGAGGCAGTATTTTGTTCGCTGAATATTGCATTTTTTTATTCTTTGTAACTCCCTTAGTCCCTTTCATGAAGGAATTTGTAAAAAAACTATTTCGCAGCGTACAGGTGTATTTCCCTTTCCTGCAGGACCTGCGATTCAGCACCCAGATGCGACTGAACCGGATGCTTGGTAAGCCTCATGAGTATGACTTCGGGCTGCTGAAGCGGCTTCCGGACAATGGTGAAATGGTTTTTGTTGATATTGGCACTAACCGCGGCGAAGCGATTCAATCCATGCTTACCATGAAGAAGAATTGCAGCGTGGTAGGCTTTGAGCCCAACCCGATCGTGTTTGCCAAGACCGCTTCGATCTATAAAAATTCAAAACAGGTTAAGCTGCACAATTGCGGGCTCGGAAAAGAAAAAGGCGCCTTCACGCTTTATCTCCCCTTCTTCCGGAATTTTATGTTCGATGGGCTTGCCTCTTTTAACCGCTCTGAAGCCAGCGACTGGTTGAAAGGAAGAATATTTGGTTACAGCGACAAAAGCATGCATATCAAGGAACTGAATTGTGAAGTGAAGCGCCTGGACGATTTTAACCTGAGCCCTTATTTTATCAAGATCGATGTACAGGGCTTTGAATACGATGTATTGCAGGGCGGTCGCGAAACTTTGCAGAAATATCACCCCGTATTATTGATTGAGACCCCCTCAGACCAGGTTACCGGCTTGCTGGAAGACCTGGGATATAAAGCCTATTATTACCATAACGATAAGCTTGCTCCCGGCCGTGGTGCTTTGAACACCTATTACTTCCATGATGATAAAAAGCCGGTAAGCCTTATGTAAGTGAGTAGCATGGGAATGGGCATAGCGAAAGGTGATTACCTATTGGTCACTATTACACTCCGCTTCGTCACAAAAACTTCCCAAGTCCCGAAACACTCACTATTTTCGTTGTCCAAAAAATAACCCTAAAGCAAATTATGAAACACCTCAAAACCTGTGGTTTTTATGCTGTAGCGATCCTTTGCATTGTTCTTTGCAGTTGCGGCTCAGCTGATAAAAACGCATTACCTGTTCCGGTAGATGCGGCATTTGTAATGCACATCAATACCAAATCGCTTACTTCCAAGCTTAGCTGGGAAGACATCAAAAAAACCAACTGGTACAGTATGCAGAACGGTCCCGGCGAAGAAACGATGAGAGCGATCCTGGAAAATCCTGACACTACCGGCATAGATGTCAAAGAAGACCTGGCCTTTTTTATGAGAAGGCTTCCTAATAAGCAGGGATATGTTGCCTTCACCGGCCGCATTAAGGATGCTGCAAAATTTGAAGCATTCAATAAGAAATCCGCAACCGGCGCTACCAGTTCAAAGGATGGAGATGTGACCATCATTAAACTGAATGATAATGTAGTTGCCAGTTACACAGGCGATAAA
>JBAVMD010000373.1:0-1630 GCA_049689695.1 Chitinophagaceae bacterium
AAATCCTGACCGATCCTGACAATCCGCGTTCCCTTGCTTTATTATCAACAATAAAAAATCCGGTGATCAACAACTGATCACCGGATTAATACAATTCATTTATTTTTTTCAACAAGCCATCGGCGGAGAACACGGAACCAGAAACCCGAAACCTTAAACCAATCCCTCGTTTATCGCTTTCAACACTGCCTCCGTTTTAGAGTTCACATGCAGCTTTTCATAAATATGGCGGATGTGCGAGCGCACAGTATCGATGCTGATGAAGTATTCGTTCGCTATCAGTTTGTAGCTGTAACCGCTCACAAGTCCTTTTAATATTTCCTGCTCGCGGTCAGACAGGTTATAATCTACTTTCTGGGTTTTAGGCTGGTGCTGGAAATACTGCAGCACCTTGCGCGCTACGTTGGCCGTCATGGGCGAGCCGCCCCTGTACACATCAAAGATGGAATCTATGATCTCATTAGGGGAAGTATTCTTTAGCAGGTAACCGCTTGCGCCGTTCCTGATGGCCTGAAATATTTTTTCTTCATTATCAAACACAGTGAGCATCATCACCTGTGTTTTTGGCGAAACTGTCTTCACAATGCCAGCAGCTTCTATGCCATTGATGCCGGGAAGGTCTATGTCCATCAGCACCACATCGGGCTTCATCTCTTCCATATCTGTTTTCACGGTATCGCAATTGCTGAAGGTTGCCAGCAATTCAAGGCCGGGAGCTGACTGTATCAGGAAGGATATCCCTTCGCGCAGGCTGCTGTTATCTTCATAATAAACTACGGTAATTTTATCTTGCATGGTACAAATGTATCTTTTACTTTAAAGCGTGCGCATAGCATCTTAATGTGATACCCCCTTTATGTGAGGTTGATGAGGATGTCGATGCGGGTCCCCCTTCCCGGAGCCGACTCAATGGTTGCATTCCCATTGATCTCCATGGCGCGCTTCCTGATATTGTTGAGGCCATTGCCCTTGGTAATCGCTTCTTCACTGAAACCTTTTCCATTGTCTTCGATCACCATTTTCAAATGCCTTCGCTGCTGCGTGATGAACAATTGAATGATGGTGCAGTTGGAATATTTTATAGCGTTGTTCAGACATTCCTTGAAGATAAGGTACAGGTTGCGCCGCTGCTCCAGATCAAGCTTCGAGGTTTTGAACGATTCTGAAATATGCACTTTGAACGCTATATCCTTTGCATCGCACAGCTTAAGTCCAAACTCGCGGATGCGTGTCACAAGATCTTCAAGCTTGTCATTATCCTGCTTGATGGTCCAGATAATATCCTGCATATTGTCTGAAAGCTGGCTTGCATTGGTGCTGATCTTTTCTAAAAGCGGCACTACCTGCGGCTGCGTATTTACAAGTTGATTGCGCGCCACATCGCTAAAGATGCGGATGCTGCTGAGCGTGGAGCCCATATCATCGTGCAGGTCTGTGGCAATCCGCTCGCGGATCTTTTCCAGGCGGTGACGCTGGTCTCTCCTGATGTGATAATAAGAATACAGGAGCGATGCGAGTGCAAATGCTATCAATGTCCAGAACCACCAGGTGCGATAAAAAGGCGGAATTACTTTTATGCCCAGCGTAAGCTCTTCATTACTGAGAATGCCGTTGGGCCCCATCACTTTCA
>JBAVMD010000374.1:0-14308 GCA_049689695.1 Chitinophagaceae bacterium
CCACCAGCCGTAGCTGTAAAACCTTTTGCTTACATAACTGTTGGCTTCCGGAATAGAAATACGCACTTCGTACTCTCCGGGTGAACGGGGCACAAATGGATATAAAGACTTTTCACCACTTATTGTAATCCGTTGCGAAACCAATACTTTATCATCCTGCTGCGATTCGTAGCGGAAGTAATCACCGCTTTTTGTAAGCACTGTTCTGTATTCATGCTTTATCACTTCCACCTCAGCCTGCACTCCGCTTAAAACTTTCTCATCTTTATCCAATGCTATCACAGGAAAACGCACTGCCTGGTTCAATGGATAATACCAATAGCCATCATCTGCAATGCCAAAGAAAACATTCTGGGTAAACACATCAACCGAAGTGTTCTTGCTCACCGGCCTGCCTGTTTCATCAAAAACAGTGGCGTAAAAAGTGGCCTGCAGCAAACCCATATTCCGGTATTGGTCCGGCACTTCAAACGTTTCGCTTGCATTGCCCTGCGCATCTGTTTTACCTTCCCGCACAACCTTATCAGAAAAAGATTGCTTGTTGGTAAGGCCGAACGAATAAGATGCGAATTTTTTCGATCCGAAATATTTCTGCTTCAACTGCATCTCTGCTTCATAATTGCGATTGGCGGCAGGCGGCCCAAAAAAGTTCACCGCGTTCACACTAAGTGTTGTATTCTCCGATGGTTTCAGGAAAGGCTTGTCGAGCTTAGCAGTCACTTTAATACGGTCCGGAACAAATTCTTCAATATTAAAATTCTGGCTGCCCAGCAATACATCGTTGGAGGTATACACTTCCAGCGAATAACTCCCGGTGATCGCAGCAAGTGATATATCTACATTTCCATCCAGCGAACCCTGCGCATTCAGGTTCTTGCGGAATGTTTTCAATTCTTTTCCGTTAGGCAAAAGAAATTTCATTTTCACCGGTATCTCGCCGGGGCTTTTCCATTGCAGATCACGAACGATCACAGAGAAGTTAACACGTTCTCCCGGCCTGTAAATATCCCTTTCTCCATAAATGAAAGCATCGAGCCCCGTTGAGTTGATACGCTTGCCGTCAACTTCAAACCTTGAGGTATTTACTCTTGTAGAATTGAATGGCAGGTAAGTGAAGTCGCCCGCTGTTTTTGCAATGATCATTGCAGGCTTGAAGCCGGCGAATTCTTTTCGGGTATATGCTATTTCAGCCACTCCATCGGCATTGGAGCTGCCCATGCCCAGCACCTGGTTGTTGCCACCGTATACCACCACATTCACATTATCCAGCGGCCTGGCGGATTTAATTGAATTGGTGAACACAAATATTTTATCTCTTCCCTGTTTTGCAATAAGACCGATATCGGACAGGGAAATAAAACGGCTGTCACTTATCCAGTAATCGTCAGTTGAACGAACGCGAATGTGATAAATGCCCCTGTAATCGTTCAGCTTATCTGCAACATTAAAATTGAAGATGCGGCTGGTGCCACGTTTCGGCAAAGAACGCGTGTCTATTTCCTGCTCGTAGATCACATCACCCATGGTAGCATCCCCGCTGCCACCTTCATAATAATAGTCTTCTTCACCACTACCTCCAGTTTCCCTTGGTGTATAGCCATACCGTTCCACGGCTACAAGATTGCTCTCATATATTTTTGATACGATCACCCTAACCTTTGGCACATTGGTAATGCGCATCTCGATATTCTTTGCACCCTGCGATGAAAGATATACAGATTTGCTGTTTGCAAAACTCAGTGAAGGCTCCAATTGACCAAATGCCACCTGGTTATAATGCTCTTCGCGCAACACTCCACCAATACGTCCGCGCAGGCCTTTGACTATCCTTAGCTCGTAGCTGTTCTCTACATCGAAATTATCTGAACTGATCATGAAGCCATCATCAGTTGGCTCCGCAGTATAGCTGATGGATGGACTGAATTTGATGAACGATTTCAGATTGTCGTTCGGCACCTGCTGGCTCGTCTTTACGTAAATCGTTCCGGTAGCGCCATCGTGCTCAGATTGCACGTCGTTGATCAGCAATACGAATGGAGAAGGTATACCAGATTTCGATTCAATGTCTTCAGGAGTACCATTGCTTCCGCCTTCGGGCACCAATCCTTTCCCGATGCGAATAAGTGTTTCATAATCCTTATCCTGCACGGGCAGGCCCGTTACCCGCAGGCTCACCTTTTGATTGTCTGAAGCAGAGATAACAGCATAATCCACTTTTTTTCCTTCTACCTGCAAATCCATCTTGTCTTTCAGGGCATCAGGCTTAACGGCATAATTAAAATACAGGTCGATCTGCGGAACAGCGGTTTTGGATTGTTCATCCGGCATCATCCACGTAATATTGCTGTTCTCCAGTTTTAAATCTGGTGTGCGGAAACTGAGCTTATCTACATCTTTAATAGCGCCGTATGCTGAGCTTTCCAGCACATCATCTTTGATCTTTGCTTTATAAGTAGTGGCGGGCTGCAAAGGGCGCGACGGAGAAAAGACCAGCTCACTCGGGCTTTCCCAACGGAAACGTCCCGGTATCTTTGGCTCGAAAGAAACATATTCGGTAGAATCCCAGCGGTTGAGCATGGAATCTTTTACGAGAGATTTATTGAATCGGAACACAAGATTGCCTAATTGAGGAACTTCGTCTTTGGCGTTGGTATAATCGAGCGTTACATAACTGCGGTTACACGACAATAAGACAACCACAAGGGTGGTCATCAACATAATTGAATTACGCATATAATTGGTTGTTGGAAGCTGAAGAATGAATGATTGTGTTAAAATACAACTTGTACGCAAAAATTCCGGGTGGAATATTTTCACATTTGCGAAAAAAATGGAATTTAGTAAAGAGAAGCTAAGGAGGCAGACTCGATGAGTCCATATAGAATTAAATTCTTTTCGAAAGATACTATTAATAAAATCAAACATTACGTTAAAAGGTCACTTGTTACCGTAATTATTTTATTTTTTCTTTTTTTCCTTCTGAACTGGATTTTTCCGTTGCCAGACAAGATTGAATACTCCACTATTGTTACCGATAACAAAGGCAACGTTGTTCATGCTTTTCTTACAAGAGATGAGCAATGGCGCATGAAGACCACGCTCGGGGAAATCTCCCCGCTGCTGCGTAAAACAATCATTGAAAAAGAAGACAAGCATTTTTACCGGCACCCGGGAGTAAACGTTATAGCAATGGCGAGGGCTTTCTTTAAAAATATCTTTCGCGCCAAACGTACCTCCGGGGCCTCCACTATTACTATGCAGGTAGCGCGGGCATTGGAACCCAAAGACCGCACTTATGCTAATAAGCTGATCGAAATGTTCCGCGCCTTTCAACTGGAGCTTAAATACAGCAAGGATGAGATATTGCAGATGTATCTGAACCTGCTGCCTTACGGAGGGAATATACAGGGCGTGAAATCCGCTTCCATACTGTATTTTGGAAAGAATCCAGACCACTTATCATTAGCAGAGATCACTGCGCTTTCTATCATTCCCAACCGTCCATCTACCCTTGTGATAGGCAAGGCCAACGAGGAGATTGTACAGGAGCGCAACCGCTGGCTGAAAAAGTTTGCCGCGGAAAAGGTTTTTACGCAGAAAGAAATAGAAGATGCGCTGCAGGAGCCATTGACTGCAAGCAGGGGAACGGTCCCGCGCTATATCCCGCACCTTGCCAATAAACTGAAGCGGGAAACGGGCAGCGACATCATTCATACCAACATCCGCATGAATGAACAAATGAAGATCGAAAAGCTGGCAGAAGATTATGTACGCACACTCTCCCTGAAGAATATTCACAATACCGCGATAGTGGTAGTAGATAATCAGAGCCACGAGATCATCAGCTATATTGGATCGGGTAATTTCTATGATACTACCGACGGCGGGCAGGTAAACGGCGCGGCGGCCATCCGCCAGCCGGGCAGCACGCTGAAACCCTTGCTGTACGGACTTTGCTTTGATGAAGGATTAATGACGCCGAGGATGATGATGACCGATGTAGCGATCAATTATGCAGGCTATGCGCCCGAAAATTACGACCGTAATTATAATGGCTATGTTACCGCAGAGTTTGCGCTGGAACATTCATTGAACATTCCCGCAGTGAAAGGATTGCGCATGCTTGGTAAGGACAGGTTTGCATCGGAACTGATCTCGTGCAATTTCAACCAGGTTAAAAAAGACCGGCAGAAGCTGGGATTGTCTATGATATTAGGTGGATGCGGAACAACGCTGGAGGAACTAACGGGTTTGTATAGTGTGTTTGCGAATGAGGGCAAATATATTAAGCCTGAAGTTACGCGAGTAGGGAGTGGCGAGTTGCAAGTAGGAAAACCCCACTCGCCACTCCCTACTTCCCACTCGCCCCACCGTGTTCTGTCTCCCGCAGCCACCTTCATGATCAACGAAATTCTTTCGAGGATCAATCGACCGGATTTTCCATTGACATGGCAAAGCACGGAGCACCTGCCGAAGATCGCATGGAAAACAGGAACATCTTATGGCAGAAGAGATGCCTGGAGCATTGGTTACAACAAAAAATATACAGTGGGCGTATGGGTTGGTAATTTCTCAGGTGTAGGCGTAGCCGACCTGAGTGGAGCTACCATTGCCACTCCCCTGTTGTTCAAGATATTTAATACCATTGATTATGACTCTGACCAGGAATGGTTCACGCAGCCGGCAGATTGCGAGTTGCGCATGGTTTGTTCGGAAACGGGTATGGCGCCCGCGGAGCATTGCACCAACATTGTGTCGGATTATTTTATTCCGTTGATCTCATCTGCCATGCCCTGTAACAATATCCAGGAAGTAATGATCTCGGAAGACGAGAAACATTCGTATTGCAAAAGCTGCGCACCTGAGGCCGGGTATAAAAAGAAAATGTACAAGCTGGTGAGTTCCGACATGCAATCTTATTTCGAAGAAAAGAACATTGCCTACCAGTGCATTCCTATGCACAATCCTGACTGTGAAAAGATATTCAAAGAAGGCATACCGGTGATCACCTTCCCGGTGAATGGTTCAGAATACCTCATCAACAAGAAAGATCCGGAGTCTTTGCAGCTTACCTGCCAGACCGGTAGCGATGTGCAACAGGTTTACTGGTACATCAATAACAAATTCTATAAATCATCCGGCGCAAAAGCAAAACAGTTCTTTGTGCCGGACGAAGGCCCGGTAAAAATTTCCTGTACTGACGATAAGGGAAGAAACAGGGATATATGGATCAAGGTGAGGTATGTGAAACTATAAAAGTCATTGGTCATTGGGTCATTAAGTCATTTGGTGATATACATTGCCTTTATTACTTAATGACTAATGACCCAATGACTAATCTACCTTCTTCACACTTCCACTTCCGGCAATATCACTGCTCACCTGCGCCCCGCCTTTGTATTTTACATCGCCGCTGCCTTTTACATCAACAGTCAGCTTTACGCTTGCAAATACTTCTGCATTGCCGCTGCCTGCAATATCAACATCTACATTTTCTGCTTTAAGATCAGCTGCGCGAATGTCGCCGCTGCCAAGGATGGAACTGCTGAATATCCGCGTTTCACCGCTCACATTTATATTACCGCTTCCTCTCAGGTCAGCTTTTACCTCAGGCGCGTTCACGTCTACCTTAATATTGCCGCTGCCAGACATTTCCATTTCTATGGGGGAAGTATTGTTCAATTTGCCCTCGGAAAATATATCGCCTGACCCTGATGATTCAACTTTCGAAAACGACGGTGCAGTCACATACACTTTTATATCGTTGTTCGTGCTGATCCAAAAACCTTTTTTGGTACGAACTTCCAGCACATTGCCTTGCACTATTGTTTCTATATAAGGCATCAGGTTATCGTCAGCCTCCACGCGTACATTGTAGCCGGTGCCCTGAACCAGGTAAATATCATAGGAGCCGGAGCTGCTGATTGCTGTAAAATTAGAGGCCTGCCTTTCCTGGGTAGTACTGTTGCCGCTGCCGCGAACGCGTTTTCCATTCACAAAATGGCAGGAAGCAAAACTAAAAGCAGCCAGTAAGGCTAAAAGGATGATCTTTCTCATGATGGTTGATTTACTTCAACAAATTTTAGAATTAAAGCTGGTTTGGTAAAAAGTTTTACTTCGTACGTAAAATCACATTATAATGGGATTTAGGGGGAAAATATCCCAAATCCTGGCCTTTTTTACTCGCAAAATCACATTATATTGTGATTTACCTGATAAATTCCCCCAAAATCAAACAATTTATATGCAAAATCACAATATAATGTGATTTTACGTGTAAAAACGGGCAGAATAGCCTAATTTCATACGCAAAATCACAATATAATGTTAGCCAGAAACATAGGAAACATTATCCGTAATCGCAGAGAAGCCTTGAAAATCACTCAACGACATCTTGCTGATCTTGCCGATGTTAGCATTAATACGCTTTATAAAATCGAGCGGGGGGAATCGAATCCAACGCTTGAACTAACTGAACGAATACTAAATGTAATCGGATTAGAAATAAACATCCTGCCTAAACAAATAGAGTCGTGATTGTATGCGGCAACTGGAAATATATCGCAACGGGATCTTTACAGGCATTCTTACTGAAGAGAATCGCAAAAGCTATTCTTTCAGGTACGACAATAATTATTTTTCCGATACAAGGCAGCCGCCAGTAAGTCTCACCTTGCCTAAAACCCAGCAGGAATATCATTCAACATCACTCTTTCCTTTTTTCTTCAATATGCTTTCAGAAGGTGTAAACCGCCGGCTGCAATCGCGATCATTGAAGATAGATGAGGAAGATCATTTTGGACTTTTATCTGCAACAGCTCAACATGATACTATCGGAGCTATTACTGTAAAACCTGTATCAAAAAATGAATAAACCCAAGCTTACAGTTTGTCCCGGCACACTTGCAGAGGGATTTTCAGCGTACAGCCCGGCTTTCCTGAGAAAAATGTTTGGCGGAAAATCCGTCAGCCACATTTTACCTTACGATGCCCCGCAAAAAAATGAAACTGATACAGAAAAATTTCTTGAAAACAGGAAACGGATATCTATATCCGGCGTGCAGGAAAAATTTTCGATGCGGTTAGAGAAAAATAAACTGAGACTGACTGAACAAGGTGAACAGGGAACGTATATTTTAAAGCCGATTCCAAGAGATCTGAAAAAGGTAGACCAGGTGCCGGCCAATGAGCATCTAACCATGCAGATAGCCCGCCAGGTTTACCAGATCAATACCGCTGAGAATGGCCTGATCTTTTTTAAAAGTGGCGACCCTGCTTATATCACCAGGCGTTTCGACGTTCGTGATGATGCTGCCAAATGGGGTAAGGAAGATTTTGCAACGCTTGCCGGAAAAACATCAGACAATGCAGGCGCTAATTTCAAATATGAATATTCCTATGAAGAAATGGGTGAACTGATCCAGAAATACGTGCCCGCATGGCGTATAGAAATTGAAAAGTTCTTTAGTATCGTGGTGTTCAATTATGTGTTTTCAAATGGAGATGCACATTTAAAAAATTTTGCACTACTGGAAAGTGAGATCGGAGATTATATTTTAAGTCCGGCATACGACCTTATCAACACACGACTTCATGTAAGCGATAGTGATTTTGCAGTGAACAAAGGTTTGTTCAAAGATGATTTTGCGTCTGATTCTTATAAAAGAACACATTATCGCGGCCAGGACGATTTCCTGGAACTTGCCAGGAGAATAGGGATTAATGATAACAGGGCCGTGAAAATACTTGAACCTTTTTTAGCAAGACAGGAAGGGGTACATTCCCTTACAAAACGGTCATTTTTGGCTGAAGCTTCCAAAAGGGCTTATTTGTTGGATTACAATACCCGGCGGAACAGATTGACTAATCAATAAAGTTCAAAGCTAACTTTCTTACCTTCGCGCCCATGACGGAAAAGATACTCGTTCTCGATTTCGGCAGCCAGTATACCCAATTGATCGCCCGGGCCGTTCGCGAGGCCAATGTTTACTGCGAAATTGTCCCCTACCACAAAAAAGTTGAATTTGAGCCTGGCCTGAAAGGCATTATCCTGTCTGGTTCCCCTTTCTCCGTAAACGATGAAAAGGCCCCCGAGGTAAATATCAGCCAGCTCAATACCAAACTCCCCGTTCTGGGCGTATGTTACGGCGCACAGCTTGCCGCCAAACAGTTTGGCGGGCAGGTTGCCAAAAGCAATAAGCGTGAGTACGGCCGTGCGCTTTTGCATAAGAAGCAAAACGATGTGCTGCTGAACGACGTGACCGAATTGTCACAGGTATGGATGAGCCACAGCGATACCATTCTGGAACTTCCCGCTGGTTTTGATGTGCTGGCTACTACCGAGAATATTCCGTATGCCGCTTTCAAAAAAAATGGCGCCAGCCTGCCGCTTTATTGCCTGCAATTCCATCCCGAGGTTTATCATTCCATAGAAGGAAAAAAGATATTGAAGAATTTCCTGGTGAACATTTGCGGATGCTCGCAGAATTGGACGCCCGCCCACTTCATTACAGATACGGTGAATGCGCTTAAGCAACAGATAGGTGACCGTAAAGTGATCATGGCATTAAGTGGAGGAGTTGATTCTACTGTGGCGGCTACACTGATCGACCGCGCCATCGGCCGCAATCTCTATGGCATTTTTGTAGATAACGGCGTGCTGCGCAAAAATGAGTTTCAGCAGGTGCTGGATACTTATAAAGAAATCGGGTTGAACGTTCGTGGCGTGGATGCCCGCCAGCGATTTTACGACGCGCTTGCCGGCAAAACCGATCCCGAGGCAAAACGGAAGGCTATTGGCCGTTTATTCATAGATGTTTTCCAGGATGAAGCTAAAAAGATCGAAGGAATCGGCATGCTGGGACAAGGCACTATTTATCCAGATGTAATTGAAAGCATGTCTGTTCACGGGCCTTCCATGACCATTAAATCCCATCATAATGTTGGCGGGCTGCCAGACATTATGCACCTGGAACTGGTAGAGCCTTTGCGCTATCTTTTTAAAGACGAAGTAAGAAGAGTGGGCCACGAGCTCGGCATATCAGATCAACTGCTGAACCGCCATCCATTCCCCGGACCTGGTTTGGCGATCCGCATTTTGGGCGAGATCACGCCTGATAAAGTCCAGTTGCTGCAGGAAGCCGATGACATTTATGTAAAAGGGCTGAAACAGTACAACCTGTACAACCAGGTATGGCAGGCGGGCGCCATTTTGCTGCCGGTAAAAAGCGTGGGCGTTATGGGTGACGAGCGCACGTATGAATTTACAGTGGCGCTTCGGGCAGTGACCAGCGTGGATGGCATGACTGCCGACTGGGCGCACCTCCCCTACGATTTCCTGGCAAACATTTCGAATGAGATCATTAATAATGTGAGGGGAATCAACCGTGTAGTGTACGATATCAGCAGCAAACCCCCTGCAACCATAGAATGGGAATAAACATCTTTGGTCAGTTGGTCATAAGTCATTTGGTCATTCTTTTAAGATATATGGGTATTTAAGCATACGGTTGTGATATAGCAAATGACTTAAAGACCTAATGACCAATGACAAAGGCCCCTCGATTAAACCATTAAACTGGATGAAATCTCTAAAACTATACATTCTCTCCCTGCTTGCTCTATTGCAGGTATTCATTTCTTTTTCACAGGATTCGGCTAAGGTCCGTTACCAGGTAGCCGTTTTTACGCCGCTGTACCTTGATTCCGCATTTGATGCCACCGATAGCTACCGCTACGAGAAATATTTTCCCAAGTTCATCAACCCCGGTCTTGAGTTTTACGAAGGCGTTCAGCTTGCACTGGATTCGCTGGAAAAAGAAGGCGTTCAGCTGGATGTATTTGTGTATGATCTCCGGTCTTCAAAACAAACCTTGCAGCAGGTATTGCAGAGCGAAGAATTCAAGGGAACCGATCTCATCCTTGCACACATCAACAATACAGAGCTGAAGCCCCTGGCAGACGTGGCGGCCATGCAAAAGATCCCTTTCATCAACGTTAATTTCCCAAACGACGGAGGAATTACCAACAATCCATACTACGTCATTCTGAACTCAACACTCAAAACTCATTGCGAAGGCATTTACAGATTTCTGCAGCGACAGCATGCATTGTCACAGATTGTAGTGTTCAGAAAAAAAGGCGTTCAGGAAGACAGGCTTCAGGTCGCGCTCGATAATTATGGCAAGGTCACAGCTTCTGTTCCTTTAAAGATCAAATACGTTACACTTAATGACAATTTCGATTCTACGCAACTGATGCAGCACCTGAATAAAGACAGGATGACCGCCTGCGTGATCGGTAGCCTCGACCTGAATTTTGGCTTGAACATCAGCCAGCAACTGGCATCATTAGGCAACGAGTTTCCTGTTAACGTAGTAGGCATGCCCAACTGGGACATGATCAATGAATTTGGAAAGCCCCAGTACAAGAACCTGGAGATCATTTACGGCACCCCTTTTTATGTTTCTAACTCGAACGTAGTGGGTAATGCCATCCAGGAACACTTCAAGAATAAATTTTATTCACGCCCTTCGGATATGGTTTACCGTGGGTATGAAACAATGTACCGTTTCGGCAAGCTATTGCTGCTCCACGGTGCAAATCTTAATTCTTCCATCGGAGAAAAAAAGTTTACCGTTTTCAACGACTTTGACATTCAGCCCATCTTCACCAACAAGCAAACTCCCACGCTTGATTATTTCGAAAACAAGAAACTATACTTTGTGAAGAAAGTGAATGGGGTGGTAGCCGGCATTTATTAATTAGCAAATTCGAAAATACGAAAATGTGAAAATTGAACTGCTGGTTCAACAATTGCATATATGATATTGTTTTAACCAATGAGTTTCCTTAATTGAGCCATTTTCGAATTTTCAATTTGCCAATTCTTCATGTTAATAGAGTTCACAGACAAAGGCCTCTACTGTCCGCCCGGCAGGTTTTACATCGATCCCTGGAAGCCGGTGGACCGGGCTGTGATCACACATGCCCACAGCGACCATGCTTACGCCGGCCATAAATCTTATTTATGCCATCACTATACCAAACCAATATTGCAGTTAAGGTTAGGCGACAACCACTACGAGAGCGTAGACTGGAATGAACCGGTGAACATCAACGGCGTAAAAGTAAGCCTTCATCCCGCAGGGCATATCATTGGCTCTGCGCAGATCAGGGTTGAACACCAGGGAGAAGTATGGGTAGTAAGCGGTGATTATAAAACAGAGAACGATGGGCTCAGCGGTCAGTTTGAGCCCATCCGTTGCAACACTTTCATTACAGAGTCTACTTTCGGTCTTCCGATCTATCGTTGGAAGCCACAGGAAGAAATTTACAACAACATCCGCGCATGGATATCGCGCAATAAAGGCCTGGGCAAGGCATCGGTACTGATTGCTTACAGCCTTGGCAAGGCACAGCGCATATTGCAGGCTGCTAAAGATGTTGCTGACGATATTTTTGTTCATGGCGCTGTCTGGAATACACAGGAGGCTTTGCGTTTGGCAGGCTGGCAATTGCCACCCGTGCAAAGGATCTATCCTGACACACCTAAAGACGCATTGAAAAGCGCCGTGATCATTGCACCACCTTCGGCGGACGGTACGCCCTGGATAAAACGATTCACTCCTTATGCTGTTGGTGTATGCAGCGGATGGATGCAGGTGCGCGGCAATGTACGCCGCCGCAATACAGATGCCGGTTTTGCATTGAGCGATCATGCTGACTGGCCCGGCTTGCTCGAGGCCATCAAGGCAACGGGAGCAGAAAAAGTTTATGTAACGCATGGGTTTCAATCGGCATTCAGCAGGTACCTGAATGAAATAGGCATTGAATCTGCAGAAGTAAAAACAGAATATGGTGAAGAAGAAAAAGATGCGCTGAACGAATTGACGGATGAACAAATGGATAATCCAACCAACGATACCGCCGCATGAAATTATTTGCAGAACTGGTACGCGTATTGGGCACAAGCACTAAGACCAATGACAAGCTGGAAGCTTTGGCGGATTATTTTACCAAAGCAAATGGCAAGGATAAGGTTTGGGTGATCGCACTGTTCACAGGCAGGCGGCCGAGAAGAGCCGTGAATTCAACCCAGCTCAGTACGTGGTGCATTGAGCTTGCAGGAATCCCCTCATGGCTGTATGTGGAAAGCTACTCAACAGTTGGTGACCTTGGCGAAACCATCGCATTGCTGCTGCCAGATCCCACAGAAGATCCGGCAACACACAACAGGCCGTTGCATTACTACCTCGAAACCTTTGTTACCATCGAAAAACAGGAAGAGATCATTCGGAAACAATTCATTCTCGACTCCTGGAACCAGATGGATTTCTCGCAGGGGTTCGTTTTCAACAAACTCATTACAGGAAGTTTTCGCATTGGCATTTCGCAGCAGATGATGGTGAATGCATTATCGAGAGTAGTTCAACTGCCCGCCACCGTTATAGCACACCGCATCAGTGGCAACTGGAACCCGTCTACAACAACATTTGAAGAACTGCTGAGCGAAGATGTTACGGTGATCGATCATTCAAAGCCTTATCCTTTTTATCTCGCGTACGCGCTGGAAGACGAACCTGAATCGCTCGGCGATCCCGAAGAATGGCAGGCTGAATGGAAATGGGATGGCATTCGTGGGCAGATCATTAAACGCAATGGAGAATTGTTTGTTTGGAGCCGGGGAGAAGAATTGATGACTGAAAAATTCCCTGAATATAAAATCCTCGAACAATTACTTCCCGAAGGTGTAGCCATCGATGGAGAGATTTTGCCTTACGGCGAAGGACAGGTGCTCAATTTCAACGTGCTTCAAACAAGAATTGGCCGCAAGAATGTAACAAAGAAAAACCTGCAGGAGGCGCCGGCCGGATTTTTTGCTTACGACCTGCTGGAGTGGGAAGGTACGGACCTGCGCGATCAGCCAATGACAGAGCGCCGCCGCAAGCTGGAAGAGTTGGTGTTGCATTACAGGAGCATCAATGAAAATTTTCCGGTTCACCTCTCTCCCATCATACCTTTCACCACCTGGGCAGAGCTTAAAGAAAAACGCCTGGAAGCAAGAAGCATCAACAGCGAAGGCATCATGCTTAAAAGAAAAAGCTCGGTATATCAGGTTGGCCGCAGAAGAGGCGATTGGTGGAAGTGGAAGATCGATGCGCTTACCATAGACGCGGTAATGGTGTATGCTGCCAAAGGCAGCGGCCGAAGAAGCAACCTGTACACCGATTATACTTTCGCAGTGCGCGATGGCGATAAGCTGGTAACGTTTGCCAAGGCCTATTCCGGCTTGACAGATAAAGAATTCGCGCAGGTAGATTCGTTCGTTAAAAGAAATTCCCTGGAGAAATTCGGGCCGGTAAGAACTGTGAAGCCGGAGCTGGTATTTGAAATTGCGTTTGAGGGCATTGCTGCTTCCAACCGGCACAAATCAGGCGTGGCCCTTCGTTTCCCACGTATGCACCGCTGGCGGAAAGATAAAACCGTGCAGGAAATCAATACCCTTGAAGACTTAAAGAAAATGCTTGAGATTTACGGAAAATGAATCTTCCAACAACCCCTTGCACCTTGTTCCTTGTCCCTTGTCCCTTATTTATTATTTTGCAGGCTTTCAGCCGCGCAAAATAATAAATAGGAATGAAGAATCTTTTAAGGGTGTTTGTGATAGTGGTTGTGCTTGTGCTGCTTTCGGTTTTAAAACGCATCCTTGATCAATACAGTCCTGCATCGATCATCTTTCATTATAATTTCATTACCTGTATCCAGTATTTTTTGCTGATAGCAATCTTTTTTTATTTACTGCTATACGCATTCTTTAAATTCATCTTAAAGAAAAAATTAAAAACTGCCACCTTCTGGATCGTATTGCTTTCATTGTTCATTTGCAGCGAAACGATCATCTTTTATTTTCTTCGGAATACAGAGAAGATACCTGCTTCGCTGGATAGATTTATTACAGAGTATTATCTTACTTACGAGATAAATTTCCCGCAACTTTCTTATGATTCGTCGCTGACTTATACACTTAAAAAAAACTCTGTGTATGATCACCACAATCTTGAATTCTCTAATAAGATTGCAGTAAACGCAATGGGTTTGAGAGATGAAGCAGACGCATTGAATAAACCTGAGATCATCTGTCTTGGCGATTCATACACTATGGGCTGGGGGGTGGAGCAAAACCAGTCGTATCCTGAACTCATTCAAAAAGCAACCGGTCTTAAGGTATTGAATGCAGGCATCACTTCGTACGGGACCGTAAGAGAGTTATTGTTGCTGAACCGGCTGGACACTTCAAATCTCAAAT
>JBAVMD010000375.1:0-1867 GCA_049689695.1 Chitinophagaceae bacterium
GATCAGCAAACCGAAAGCAAGGCAGGTAAGTGTAAACAAAATGCTTTCGAAAACCAGCAGCACAAGGCTTCCATTGATGGGCACATCCAGCACAAACACGCTCAGCAACAAAATGCTCGCGATGTTGACCATGGAAAGCGCCAGGTAAGGCACTGCTTTAGCGGTAATTATTTTTAATGGCAGCATGGGCGATACCAGCATGATCTCCATTGTGCCCAGTTCTTTTTCTTTAACGATGGTGATAGCGGTCATCATAGTACAAACAAGCATCAGCACCATGGCCATCACCCCGGGCACCATGCTGTAAGCGCCTTTGAGTTGCGGGTTGTACAGCATGCGCATTTCTGTATTGATGGTGTAAGGCAGCTTGCGGCCGTTGGTAATTCGGTCCTGGTAATCGCGGATAACGGAGCTTGCATAATTAGTGAGTGTATTAGCCACATTGGGGTCCGATGCGTCTGCAATCAATTGTACCTGCGCCTTGTTGAAATGCTGCAGGTCTTGCGCAAAAGACTGCGGAAATACAACGGCCAGTTTGATATGTCCTTCCTTGAACGCGCCTTCAATATCATTATAAGAAAGAAGATTCCGGTTGATATCGAAATACCGGCTCGCCTCCATTTCCTGGATGATGGCGCTGGTGGCAGCATCTCTCGAATTATCCAGGATGGCAATCTGTGCGTTCTTCACTTCATTGGTAAGCGCAAAGCCGAAGATGATGATCTGCACTATGGGCATGCCCAGCAGAATGAACATCGTTTGCTTATCGCGCAGGATGTGATAGAACTCTTTTTTTACGAAAGAAAGAAACTGTTTCATAACAAATTTGAAAATGTGAAAATTCGAAAATGTGAAAATTGCTCAATGATTGAGAAATTGAGCCATTTTCTAATTTTCATATTTCTTGCCTTTTCGCTTTTCTTGCCAGCTTCAAAAAAACTTCATCCATGCTTTTTGCATTAAAGGTTTTTTTAAGCTCCGTGGGTGTATCCAATGCATCAATGCGGCCATCTACCATGATAGAAACACGGTTGCAGTATTCTGCTTCATCCATATAATGCGTTGTAACAAATATGGTAATACCGGTTGCTGCTGCCTGGTAAATCAGGTTCCAGAACTCACGCCTTGTAACAGGATCTACGCCGCCGGTTGGCTCATCCAGGAAAACAATGCCCGGCTCGTGAAAGATGGCAACAGAAAAAGCAAGCTTCTGCTTCCAGCCAAGCGGTAAAGATTTCACCAGCTTGTTGGCTTCTCCTTCCAAATGCAATTGCTTCAACACCAGATCTGTTTTTTCGAGGATGAATGCATTGCTCTTGCCGTAAATGCCTGCATAAAATCGAATGTTCTCCTTTACGGTAAGGTCTTCATATAAAGAAAACTTCTGGCTCATGTAACCAATATTTCTCTTGATCTGTTCTGTTTGCCTGAACACATCAAAGCCTGCCACGCTGGCCTTACCGCCTGTTGGTATGGAAAGTCCGCACAGCATGCGCATGGCAGTGGTTTTGCCTGCGCCGTTCGCGCCAAGAAAACCGAATATCTCGCCTTTGCTTACTTCAAACGAAATACCATCAACAGCGGCAAAGTCTCCAAAGCGCTTGGTGAGTTTTTCAGCTATTATTACTTTGTTGTTGTCCATTGTTGTTAATTCTTTTAAGAAGGGAACGCGGGTTATCAGGATTGGTTAGGATTTATTAGGATTAGTTGTTGCGATTGCTGAGTCAATCAAAAATTTTAAGTACATATCTTAAAAAATCCTAACCAATCCTGATAATCCGCGTTCCCTGTATTCATATTAATTTTTCATCAAGGCCATAAAGCAATCTTCAATATCCGGCTGAACAGCAAACAGTTCAACCTCGCC
>JBAVMD010000376.1:0-12119 GCA_049689695.1 Chitinophagaceae bacterium
GGTTATCAACGCCCACGTACATTACGTTCATTTTCTGAAGGAAGATAGAGGCGCCTGAAGGCATACCTACTTCGTACTTCACTTCTTTATTTACCACGGCTGTAGTACCGTCTGGCTTTACATATTCAATACGAACAGGGATCACCTTTGTACCTGCACCGGCTGCAGTTGTTTTGTAAACCGCAGTTCCTTCCGGAGTAAGTGACTGGCCTGATCCGGCTATCGTGATCTTAGGCTTGGCAGCTGCGCTGAACGCACCTACACCGGCTGTGATCTCGATCTCATCACCAGGCATCACATAGTTTGAGCTAGCCTGGGCAATAGCCTGGAACTGATCGAATATTACTTTCACCGCACCAATCTGGTCGTGGCAGTAATCAACTATCTGTGACTCGGAGTTCTTTACGTCGTTCTGAAATTTGCTCAGAATGGTAAGACCGGCAATACTTGGCGTCATGTGGAAATAGTTGGTAGTCCAACCGCTCGCATCATTCGACAACTGGTTGCCAGACTGTGAAGGCGGCACATCAAGATTGATGGGCAAAGATTTTTCAAATGCAGCCCTTGCTTTCTTCACATCATCCTGTGTTTTAGGCTCATTTGGAAAGTCAGCCGGGTTCAGAATGGCCAGCATCTGCTGCTTGTAAGCTCCAAGTTTATCATAGAGCTTTTTCCCTTCGCCCTGCTTGTCCATAAGGCGGGTTGCAGCATCCAGGTTGCTTTCATTAAAACTCTCAACACCGTCTTTTACTTCCAAACCTGCTTCTTCCTTCAATCTCTTTTTCAGAGCTTCAAGGTCATTGAACATGCTTGCAGAAAGCTGGCGGGCTTTATCAGCCTTGGGCTTCCAGATAGCTGCCTTAGCAGCTGTTTGCTGGTCCTTTAATTTATCTTCGAAAGACTTATATGTTACTGCGTTCTTTGCATCGATGATACCGTTTGAGGTAACGATGCTCTTATCTACCGTTTTAAAGGCATTCAGGATCTCAGATGATACGTTCAGTGCCAGCAATGCTGTCAGCACCAGGTACATCATATTGATCATTTTTTGCCGGGGCTCCTTAGGTAAAGACATTGTAAGGAATATTTAAAAATTTTCAATCAGGTTTTTCATTCGGGTTCACAAGGGTAACGGATACGGGATCTTAATGCCCCTTTATCGTTGATTAACGACCCTGCATTGCAGTGAGCATGTTGCCGTATACACGGTTCAGGTTGCTCAGGTTGTTAGCCAGCGTTGCAATCTGTGTCTGAGCTTTCTTAGCATCATCCACACTTCCCTGCATTGTTTCAGAAGCCGTAACCAGGTTGCTATAGAAATTATTCATCGCTTTCAGGTGATTGTTGGTATCCTGTAATTCCAGCTCATAGATGGCATTCAGTGAACCCAGGTTCTTTGTAAGCACCTGCACCTGCTCGTGGAATTGCTTTGTGCTTTCCGCTGCAGTATTGAAATGACCGATGGTAGTAGTAGCATTATTATATGCATCCTTCATGTTTGAAAGCGCACCTGCTGCTTCTTTAGTTTTAGCGGCATAATCAGAAGTAGCGGCTACTGCTTCGCTTACGTCGCCTATTTTATCAACAGAACTATTCAGTTTTTTGAATCCTTCGCTCAAACGGCTAAGGTTAGCTGGAGTAATATCAGCTTCTCTCATCATGTCCTCCATTTTGGTCAGGGCAGGATTGCCTGAAGAAGAGGTCATTTTAGGCAATGCTTCGGCAATGGCTGCCATTTCATTACCGGGAGGAGGTAAAAATGCGTATACCACGAATATAATAGCTTCAGTGATCAAGCCTGCTGTAAGGAAGAAGTCGGCCCAGGGCTGGTGAGTGATCTTTTGCCACGCACCAAAGATTACGATAGCCGCACCCATACACACAATTACGTTTACAAGTCTTTCTGTAGATTTAGAAACTCCAGCCATTGTTCAAAGTTTAAAAAGTTTAAGAGATTGGTTTTAAAAGGGTCAGAGAAAAAGAACGTTATGTTTGATTGATACAATCAAAACAATAACGTTCTTTTGGTTCTAAAATTTTGCTATAAGAGAATAATTTATCTGCGGCGTCCTTGTGTAGCAGGTAAGTCGATCACGCTCCTGAACCCTATGTAGGATTTAGAAGTATCCTGGTACTCATAGTTACGCGTGCTGGTCTGCAGGAAGTAGCCTACATCTTTCCAGCTTCCGCCGCGAATTACCTTGCGCTTCATACGGGGAGGATCCTGATCTTTTGCGTTGTAACGAATATCAGGATTCATATCGTGTTGGAAGTTATAAGCGCCTTCATAGTAAAGTGAAGATGTCCATTCTGCAACGTTTCCGGCCATGCAATACAGACCGAAATCGTTAGGCCAGTAAGCATCAGCACGAACGGTATAGAAACCACCATCTTCCGGATAGTTACCGCGGCCAGGTTTGAAGTTGGCCAGCAAGCAACCTTTCTTGTTACGCAGGTAATAGTTACCCCATGGGAACATCGACTGCGAACGTCCGCCACGTGAAGCATATTCCCACTCAGCCTCTGTAGGCAGGCGGAAGTCCGATTCAGTAGCCCTTTTCTTTCCTTCGAGGAAAGCATTCAGGTATTGAGTCCTCCATTCGCAGAAAGCTGTGGCCTGTGTCCAGTTAACACCTACAACCGGATAGTTACCGAAAGCAGGGTGTGAATAGTAACGCTTGGCCATTGGCTCATTATAAGAATAAGAGAAGTCACGTATCCATACCAGTGTGTCGGGATAGATGCGGATATCTTTCTTAACAATGAATTGTGAACGGGGCTTTGACTTGTTCTCAAGCTTGGAAGCCTCTTTAAGGCTGAAGGTCTCTGAGTGATAGATCAGTTTCTCAGGATCGATCTCTTTCTTACCGAAAATACGGTTCTCAGGAGTTACGATGATCTGATCGATCTTTTCGATGGTAGCCTTATCACCCCATTTAATGGTCTGGGCTTTCTTCCAGTCTACCCTGAACTGGCCATCCACCTCTTTTCCATACTGCATCAAGGTAGCAGCGATTGAATCCCGTACCCAGTTCGTAAACTGGCGGTATTCGTTATTCGTGATTTCGGTTGCATCCATCCAGAAGCCATTGATGGAAATCTGCTTGTTGCGGGCCGTGTAAGCATAGTTCACATCCTCATCACTGGGACCCATGTGAAAGGTTCCAGGGGGAATGTAAATCATACCGGGGGGCTTGCTCAGGTTGTACTTAGTGGAAGGTGCCACTCCATGAAGTTGACCGTCATTGGGCAACCCCTTGGATTTACCTGACTTTCCGCAACCTGCCACAATGGACATCGCAGCGAAAGCCATCAGAGTGGGTAGGTTTTTCATTTTCATTTTATTAAAGGGTATTGGGCAAAAATAATGTTTTGACAACATCTCCATCACAAGTTTAAAGTTTATTTTTTAAAAGTCAAAGCATCCGAAAGCAGTAATTTAAACGCTGCCTTTGAACGTATTATTGTATAGGAATTGCAAACTTTTAAACAGTTTCAAGGAGGCGGATAAAAGCGGACAGGTCGTTTTCGGGTGAATGGCAGGCGTAGTTTTTACACAGGAATACAAGCGGTTGCGCGTCAACTGGCTTACCCTCTAATAATGGGAAACGGTTATCGGCTTTTTCTATGGATTGGAAAATTTTGTAGGGAATGAAGATACCTAAAATTTGTTTTCGCCAACCAACAATTTTTTCCCCTGTTACCACTATTTCCTGCACTCCTTTTGTGAATGCCTGCAATAATGAAGCCCACACCCCAAACGACGTTGGATACTTTATAATAACCCCTCCAAGTGACCCGACTAACTCCCCTCCCCTCTTCTTCCAGGCCGCATTGTCATATACGATAGAAAGATAAAGCTGGTTGTGGCCCATCACCGCATTTCCCGAAGGGGTCGCGCCATCATACACCTCCCGCTTGCGCACGATCACATCTTTCTGACCGGCATGTGTATAGTAAAAGAACGGCGTACTTTCCTCACTGAAATTTTCAATCACATATTCAGTCAGCTTCTTTGCTTCTGACAATAATTCCGCATCGCCAGTGATTTCCTGCAACTGAATCTGGGCCTGCACCAGGTAGGCAAGATCGTCGAGGAAAGCCGGCGTTTTTGAACGGCCATTCTTGTAAGTATGGTGCCATCCATAAGTATCTGCATCGCGGAAAGACTTCAACAAAAAATCCATATTCCTGATGGCAACTTCCCTGTAATGCTCATCCCCTGTTGCCATATAGGCTTTTGAATAAGCGCTGTTCATGAGCGCATTCCAGTTCAGCAGGATCTTATCATCCAGCAACGGCCGGATGCGTTTGGAACGATGCAGCAACAACTTGTCCCGCAATTGCTCCAGTTTATCATTAAATTGATCCCCATCAAGATTATTTGTCTTTGCAAATTCGTCCGCCGGTTGCAACACACGAAGGATATTTCTTGCCGGCCCTTCGTGACCTTGTTCATGCCAGTTGCCATTTTCAGTAACATCATAGTACGCGCAGAACAATTCTCCATCTTCGCCCAAAACTTCTTCTATTTCATCCGGGGTCCATACATAATATTTCCCTTCTTCCCCTTCGCTGTCTGCATCGAGCGCGCTGTAAAAACCGCCTTCAGGAGAAAGCAACTCACGTTCAACAAAGCGCAGCGTTTCGCGAATCGCGCGCCTGTAACGCTCATGTCCTGTTAACTGGTATGCTTCGCTCAGTGTAGTCACCAGCAACGCATTGTCGTACAGCATTTTTTCAAAATGGGGCGCCAGCCACATTTCATCGGTTGAATAACGGGCAAAGCCACCGCCTAACTGATCGTAAATGCCTCCATCGATCATCTTATCAAGGCTCAATAAGGCCTGCTGCAGCGCTTCCTCATTTTTAGTGTAGTGATAGTGGCGGAGAAGATATTGAATGCTGAAAGTTTGAGGAAATTTGGGAGCGCGGCCAAAGCCTCCCTCCTTTTTATCAGCCTGTTTCATGATATTGGCGAATATCTCTTCCAGGTTCTCATCGGTAAAAACATCCCCACCGTCCGATGCATCCGTTCCAAATGCATTGGATTGCACCAGGTGATTTGTAAGGCCTTCTGCCTGCTCAGTCAATTCCTGTCTTCTTTCTTTATATGCATTGGCTACTCCCGTTAATACCTCTTGCCATGATGCCCGGTTAAAGGCGCGCACCGGCGGAAAATAAGTGCCGCCGTAAAAAGGCTTACCATTGGGCAACAGGAAAACATTTAGTGGCCAACCCCCGCTGCCGGTTATCGCCTGAACAGCATCCATGTAAATATGGTCCAGGTCAGGCCGCTCCTCGCGGTCTATTTTTATATTGATGAAGTGCTCATTCATGAGCCGGGCTGTGGACTCATCCTCAAAGCTTTCTCTTTCCATTACATGGCACCAATGACAGGCCGCATAACCAATGCTTACAAGTATAGGTTTATCCTCTTTGCGCGAGCGCTCGAGCGCTTCATCACCCCATGGATACCAATCAACAGGATTGTGGGCATGCTGTAATAAATAAGGACTTGTTTCCTGAACCAGGCGATTGGCCATAGCAAAATTTGAAAATGTGAAGATGGCAAAATTTGAAAATGCGAAGATCATTCATGCAATTGTTGAACCAATGGCATGTAAGTTCATTTTCCCATCTTCGAATTTTCTAATTATCCGATTATTTCTTTTTGGCTACGCGGGATAGATATTGCTCAAGGGCAGCAACCATTGAAGGAGCCTGGGGCTGAGGGGCTTTGATCTCAAGGGTAAGGCCGGCATCTTCAACAGCTTTGGAAGTATTGTTGCCAAAAGCTCCGATGACCGTTCCGTTTTGTTTGTATTTGGGGAAGTTATCGAACAGGCTTCTTACACCGCTTGGGGTGAAAAAGCAGATCACATCAAATTCCTTCTGGTCGAGCACCGGCTTTATATCATTGCTGATGGTGCGGTACATGAAAGGTGTGGCAAACTCGCATTTGTTGTTCTTCAGCCAGTTCACGATCTCGTTATCCTGTTGGTTTTCAGAGCAGGGGTAAAGTAACTTTTCATTTTCCTTATGCTTGTTGATCACATCAAACATGCTCTTGTTGGTGCCATCGGCGCCATAAAACACCTTTCTTTTCCTGTAAAGGATAAACTTCTGGAGATAAAGGGCCACCGCTTCTGTAATGCAGAAATACTTTGTGTCCTGTGATACGCTGACCTTCATTTCTTCACAAGTGCGAAAGAAATGATCGATGGCGTTGCGGCTGGTGAAGATTACTGCTGTAAAATTCTGTATTTCAATCTTTTGTTTGCGGAATTCTTTGGAAGGGATGGCTTCGAGGCGAATGAAAGGGTAAAATTCCATCTCGATCTGGTATTTCTTCGCCAGTTCGAAATAAGGTGACTTGTCCGTCTCCGGTCTGGGTTGAGTAATCAGGATTTTTCTTATGTGGTTTGCGGTTACAGCCGCTCCGTTAACCCCGTTTGTCATAATACGCAGGCAAGTTTTCCAAGTTAATTACTCGTTTCCAGTATCAATAATAACACCTTGTAAATCAGAAGAAGCGGTGCTATTTCGAATGCGCAAAGGTAAAGAAAAAAGTGGAACGGATTTACTTTTATTTCGGCCCGGATGGGCCCAAATGAGAAGACAAAACGATAGGCGAAAAGAACCAGTATAAGCATAAGTGAAAGTGTAACAAACACTTGTTGGGCTTGCCCGGTATAGAAAGCGATTAAAACCAGGAAAGGAAGCAGCAGGATACCTAACATCTTGTTAACAAGAAAAACGATGAAGATGTAGGTATCAGTTGCCTTTGAAAGGTTAAACACCCAGCCCAGGAATTTGAGTATAATGAATTTACCGGCGTATATAAGCGCCAGTATGCCTACGCAATAGAGCGTTTGTATCCAGAAATTGGGATGCGGGTGGTATTTATAATAGTCCAGCAGCAGGCTGGCATAAAATCCGCCTACCAGCAGGAAGAAGATATTCAGCATGAGCGAAGGAAGAGGCGTTTGCAATAACTGTTCGCGCAATTGCTGTTGGCGCAGCGTGATTCTCAGGAAAATGCTTACCAGGTTATTGATGTACTTTCTGAACAGCGTCTTTACCAGCGCGAAATAAAAGAACAAGCCCAGCAACACATAAAAGAAAAGATCGCGGTCGCTTTCCGCACGCCGGACAGCTATATTAGTAACAGGCTCCGCGAAAAAGCTGAAATATGGGTGTTGGCCAAGAAAAACTTTTAATGCACTTAACAGATCAACCTCCGGTGGCAGGTTTTGCTGCTGAGTGCCGACGGCGCTTAAAGAATCTGTTGGAGGTACTACTACCTGTATTGCGGAATCAATATTAACGCGAGTTGTATCTCTTGGTCTTGGAACTACTGGCCTTCTTCGCGGACTATCTACCGCCGGCCTTGATCTTACCGTTGTATCAGTTCGGGGAGGCAGGGTATCCTGCTCAGTCTGTGAGAAAGCTGTGTGAAGGAGAAGACAATAAATGATTGTGAGTACGATTCTGTTCACGCAGCAAAAGTAAGAGACATTAAGTAAGACACAAGGTTCAAGGCACAAGAAGCAAAAAAAGAATTAAGTTTCAGTGCTTATAACCTTTTCTACTTTCCTTGCTTCCTGTACCTTGAAGCTTGGGCCTTACTTAAAAAAAGTTCACATACCCCAGGTGAATCTTTGATTGCCGCAGATCGAACTTTGCATCGTTGCGCTTGCCTGCTGCATAAGACATATTGAAAATGCCGGCCTTTGTTGAAAATGCAAGACCAAGACCAGAACCGATGAATGTATTTTTTTTACGAACAGAAGGCTGTGTGTTGTTGGTCCATCCAAAATCAACAAAAAAGAAAAAGAATGAGTTCTGGTTTATCAGGTAACGGTATTCAGCAGTGCTCACTGCAAATTGCGAAGCAAAAATACTTTCCTCATCAAACCCGCGAAGCAGCTTATAACCCCCTATCTGGAAGAGCTCGTTCCTGAATACTACAGGACTTTGGAACCATCCAGCCTGTAATCCGGCTTTAAAGGTGGAGGCCCGCGTAACGGGGAAATAACGTGCTGCCTGCAATCGCAACTTGAACTGGTAAGCGCTGCCACTCAACGAATCGTAGAGAGAACTGTAATTGAAGGTGGGATCGCCCGGATCTTTCAGTTTGAGAATGGCCTCACTCTTTCGCAGCTTGCGTGTACCGGCTGAAGCGCTGATGAAGAATTCATTGCCCTTGTATGGATTCACCCTGTAATTGGTATTGTTCCACTCATAAGTAACACCAAGGTTCACGGAACTTACATCGGCTTCATTTGGCAGCCGCCTGCTGCGCTGTACCTGCAATGTATCGATGGTGAGCAGGTTGGTGCGCAGGCTCTGAATGAATATGCTTGCGCTGCGGGTGGTTGAAACATAGTATTGAACACCCAGCAGCATATTGATATTTACGAAAGAAGAATCTTTTTTAAACAGATCGAAAGAAGTGTTCACTCCAAAAGGCGACTTAAAAAGATAGGGCTGCTGAAAACCCAAATGCAGCCGGGGCGACTTAACCTGCAATTGTTGCCAGTTAAGTGCAATGCCCTCCCCATTGCCTAATGTGTTCCGCAAATTAACGTTGGCCTCGCCGGTGATAAGCAATTTGTTATTGGACAATTGCTGGTTAGATGGAAGAATGCCTACCAGCACATTAATTTCGCTGCTCTTTTTAGGCTTGAGGTACAGGTTCACAATAGAACCCGTTCCCAGCATCGAGAGGCTCCAGGGCTGCTCTTCCTGCACGTAAGGCAGTTCAGCTATTTTTTTACTGATGTTGAGCAGTTTCTCCTTTTTATAGATGCTGCCGTTCTTTAGGTCGAGATAGCGTTGTAAAAAATCATTTGAAATGCGGGTGGTACCGTAAATGCGCAGGCTGTCTATCTTGTACAATGGCCCCGGATCCAGTTTGAGGCTGGCCTGGATCGTGCCTTCGTTTCTCAGTTCGAGGCTGTCGAGGAAAAGCTTCGCGAAAGGATACCCATTGTTTTCGAGATGATCAAGCAATTTCTGGCGCAACAGCATATACTGCTGCCAGTTAAATGCATGATCTGCGTATTGCCGGTTATTCCATCCAACCGCTTCCAGCCAGCCTTTGTTCACCTGCTCAGTGTTCAGGTAAGCCCATTTAAAAGCATCGCCGATATACAGGCTTATCACTGCAGAACTTGAGTCGTATTGAACGCTGTCTATTGAAGCGGCAATAAAACCGCGCGACTGCAATAGCCCCGGCAGGTTATTGATGTACTCAACAGCCTGGGCGCCTGCTTTGAATGAAGTTTGTAATTTAAGCTGGCTGATAAACGCTTCATCCTTATCCACTGGCAATATCCGAAGTTGGTATTGCGCTGTTGCTTGAAAACAACAGCAACATCCCAGCAAGATGACGATATGTAGCCTTAATTTTGACATTCCCCAAAGCAAAATGATTATTTATTATTGATTATTTGATCATTCGTTCATAAAATTTGCAAGCGATTAACCGGAAAGACATTTTTTATCAATAATCAGTAATCAATAATTTAATAATAAATAGTGGCAGGCATCTACATCCATATTCCTTTTTGCAAGCAGGCCTGTCATTATTGCAATTTTCATTTTTCCACTTCACTGCGCACAAAGAACGGTTTTATAACGGCTTTATTGAACGAGATGGTGATACAGGCCGGTTATCTGCAACAGGAACCGGTTGAGACTATTTATTTTGGAGGCGGTACACCCAGCCTGCTTTCGGGCGATGAGATCAAGATGATGCTTGAAGCGCTCGCCGCTTCTTTCAACATAGCCCCGGCCGCTGAAATAACGCTGGAAGCTAATCCTGATGATCTGAACCCTGCAAAGCTGCTGGAACTTAAAGCCGCGGGCATTAACCGGCTAAGCATCGGCATACAATCTTTCTTCGAAGAAGATTTGCGCTGGATGAACAGGGCGCACAATGCTCAACAATCTATCGATTGCATCCGATCCGCTCACGAAGCAGGTTTTTACAACATTTCCATCGATCTTATTTACGGCACGCCCGGACTTACAGACGATAAATGGCAACAAAATGTACAAAGAGCCATTGCATCTGATATTCCTCATCTTTCCTGTTATGCTTTAACGGTAGAACCCAAAACAGCGCTCGATCATCTGATCAGATCAAAACAGTTTGCAGATGTAGATCCTGATCAGCAGGCCCGGCAGTTCTTATTGCTAATGGATTGGACGGCAGCCGCAGGCTACGAGCATTACGAGATCTCTAATTTTTCAAAGCCAGGCTGGCGAAGCAAGCACAATACTTCTTACTGGCTTGGAAAAAAATATTTAGGGCTTGGCCCATCTGCTCATTCATTCAACGGCATATCGCGTCAATGGAATGTGGCTAATAATGCGCTGTACATTCAATCCCTGGAACAACAGAAAATTCCTTTCGAAAAAGAAGAGCTTACGGCAGTGCAACGACTTAATGAATATATCATGACTTCTTTAAGAACCATGGAAGGGTTAGATGTAGATCATGTGAAAAATAATTTCGGGCAGGAAGCTGAAGAAACTATTATCCGTTTAGCAGATAAGTTTATTGAAGCGGGAAATATTCAGTGGGACGAAAACCATTTAAAACTAACGAAAGAAGGAAAGTTGTTGGCAGATGGAATTGCAGCAGAGATGTTTTTTTAAGATCATTAAATCTTCATGTATTATTCGGATAACTAATCGGATAAATTTTTATTCACAAACCTTTCTGTAAAGTAAAGACTTACACTACACTGTTTTATTTTTATCGCAGTTACTGCATAAAAAAAGAGCCATTGAAAAATGGCCCTTTAATTTTCTTAACCTGCAAGCTTAATTAATCTATGATTAAACAGCGGCATAGCAGGAATACTCCACAAAGCTAATATTTTCATCCGGGCATCAAAAATATTTTTCAAATTATTTTTAAAACTCATCCTTATCTATGCCTAACTCTCAATTTCACACAGCCATCTCAGCTCCGAGATATTTACGATACTGCGCAGCCTGCGGAAATAATCTGAAAAAAGCCCTGCAACTGTATCGGGCTAATATAGAATTGTCTCGTCAATTGTACGGAGTAATCAGTGTATTCGAAGTAATTCTCAGAAATTCGATTGACAGGCATATGATCGAACAGAAAGGCAGTACATGGTTAGAAGATGCAGTTCAGCCAGGCGGTTATTTAGATATTACTCCGGGATGCGAAGACTCTTTTCATTATGTTCACGAGGCTATTCATAAACTTGGTAAGGAATATACACACGATAGATTAATAGCTAAACTTACTCTCGGTTTTTGGGCCAATCAATTTGCAGCAAAGCAATTTGCAGCAGCAGGAAGCAGTTTATTACAGATTTTCCCTCAGCGCTCTCCGGGTACAAAACAAAAAACCATTTATGAAAACCTGATAAGAATAAATGATATCA
Source organism: Chitinophagaceae bacterium (assembly GCA_049689695.1). Classification (GTDB taxonomy): domain Bacteria; phylum Bacteroidota; class Bacteroidia; order Chitinophagales; family Chitinophagaceae; genus DASPKM01. The sequence goes on from JBAVMD010000376.1 coordinate 11,436, forward strand.
GAAACAGAATAGCACATCATGAGCCCATCTGCTTCGATGCAGGAAATATTTCTGTCATTCGTGCGCTTAACCGCTACAATCTTATGCTGGAATTATTGAATTGGTTAGGATGTAATCCCATAAGAATGCTTTACGGCATCGATGGAGTTAGTAAAGCCTGTGATAGGATCAACAACATTATGGACTATTCTTATGAAACTTCTGCCTGAGATACTTGGCGGCCTCCACTATCACGAGGAAAACCACCATAACGATGATGGCTGTGAACCCGATATTTTGATATGAAAGAGGCATCATAAAATGAGCTTATATCTATTAGACGAGAAATTGCTCAATATGTTTGAATCCAACCGAAGGTTTAACATTTTCCCAAAGAATCTGGTAAATAGTTCCCGCAATGGGCATTTCGGCCTTCACTTCACGGTTAATGATATGGATGCACCGGCTTGCATTAAAACCTTCGGCCACCATATTCATCTCCAACTGGGCCGATTTTACAGAATACCCCTTACCTACCATATTGCCAAAGGTGCGGTTACGGCTATATAAAGAATAACAGGTAACCAAAAGATCGCCCAGGTAAACCGAAGCCGCATAATTGGCATTTTTGCGGTGCGTGACGGGATCCTCCGAATCATGTATTCCCACTTCTATATGACGTATTCCCACTGCCCTAAGGAAACC
>JBAVMD010000377.1:0-4118 GCA_049689695.1 Chitinophagaceae bacterium
GGATGCAACGGGTAATGTATATATTACAGGAAGCGCTTCTGCTTCCTCAGGCGGCCCCAATTGCGCGACCCTTAAATACGGAAACGACGGTGTATTTCAATGGCTGCAAACCTATAACGGACCCACAAACAGCAGCGACGCAGGAAATTCCCTTGCAGTAGATGGATCGTCAAATGTATTTGTAACAGGATACAGCTACAACAGTTCGGGAAGGTCTGATGTTCTTACAGCCAAATATAATTCAGCAGGCGCCCAGCTGTGGTTGAACATATATGATGCCGGCTCCGGCACCCAGGACGTTGGCAAAGTGCTTGCTCTGGATGCTTATGGCAATGCATACGTGGCCGCAGAAACTTCTGTACCCGGCGTAGTGAACAGTGATTTTCTTACTATCAGATACAGCTCATCCGGTGTGCAATCCTGGGCCGCCAGGTACAATGGACCCGAAAATCAGACTGATTATCCAACAGCGCTTGCTGTAGTAATTCCCAATGGTCCTCCAGGCGTTTTCAGGAATGCTGTTATTTATGTCACCGGGTATATCTATGGGGATGTAGTAAACATTAAGTATTCACAGCCCACTGTAATTGGCGGTGCCGTTGCTTCTGTATCACCAGCTTCGCATGAACGTATGCAAGCCGGCAATTTCAATGTAAGCCACTACCCTAACCCGGCTCTGGCATTTACCAATATTAGTTATGAACTGCCGGCAGACAGCAAGGTAACGATCACTTTATATGATGCGCTGGGGCGAAAGATCTCTACTTTTGTTGACGGTTCCCGCAAGGCCGGAATGCATACAGCCAGGTTAAACACCACCGGACTTCACAATGGCATATACCATTACCAATACATCGCGCATTCCGGTGATAAAGAGTTCAGGCAATCAAAAACATTGATCATTCAAAAACCTGATTAAACGTTCCGGGGCCTACTGCTTCACGATCCTGATCTTTATCATGCCTGCATTGTCCCATACCAGGTAAACACCTGCCGCATAGCCATGCAGGTTCCAGGGAATTACGTTCATGCCTGCTTCTGCATGTATCGTTCTTTTCAGCAACAATCGGCCTGTCTCACTGGAAAGATTGAGTACAATATTCTGTTTTATCTTGCTTTGCACTATCAGCACAAATTTGCCTGAAGTAGGATTGGGATAAGCCTGCAAAGCATACACTAATGAAGGCTTTACTGCAGGTTTGCCTGTTATCCTCAATGCCTTCAGGGGATCGGGTTGAAACATGGATGATCCTGAACCGGCAAGGGTAAAGCGCGTTATATGGTCAAGCTGATCTTTCATTACCCAATTAAGTGCTGTATCGTTCCCATCGTTGCCTGCAGGCGTCCACGAATTGCTCACGTCAGAATCCCTCCATAAAACAAGGCTTGTTTCGTTGGCGCCGCCCAATTCTTCATCGAGATAAAAAAAGCGAACGCTTGCATTCAACCCATAGTTAGATCCATTGATAAAAAAGCTTCTGCTTATACTTTCAAAACCGTCCGGTAATAATTGAGGCGTGTGGGTTCTTTCAATGGTAAGATTGCCTATGGGGCTTGCACTTGTGAACTCGATGCCTATACGCCCGGGGTTGAATGCATTGACTGCTGTTTTGATATTGGTTGTTAAAAGTATTCTCCCACCCGCAGTGCCGGTAATGTAAGATTGATTGCGTTCTCCTTTGATGATACCCGAACTGCCGAGATTAAGGGTACGACCGTTCAAAAGCAGGTTGCCACTGCTCATGACTATGGTATCTTTTATTGCCACATCGTTTTGCAGGGATACAAAACCGCCCTGCGATTTGTTTACAACAAGCTTATTAAATCTCACAACATTGGTCCCTGTGATTACAGCAGCCTGGCTGCCTGCAAACTGTACAATTCCGTTGCCGGTAATTGATCCATTATTGTTCAGTCCTGCATTGTACAACACCAGGTGCACCTGCCCGTTCAGCATGACTTTGCAATTGCTGATCGTCATATTCTGTGCAAACAAAGTCATGGGAAGAGCGATGAATGCCAGTAAACAGTTTAATATATGTTTCATGTGCTTATGCTAATGATGAAAAATTATTTGATGCTCAGCATCAGCGTTTTCAGCTGGTATTTAAGATCGTCGTTCACGTTTTGCAGCTCTTCCATCTTTTTATATAATTCCTGTATGGCTTTTACAAGCGATGGAACAAACGATTCGTAGCTGATGCTGTAATAATCTTTTTCAGTTTTCGGCTTAATAAGACCGCTGAAATCATAACCTGCAACACCGGCGGCCTTCTCTACTTCCTGCGCAATGAAACCGCTACGCCTGATGGCGGCAGCCTGTTCGTAAGCGGCCTTCATTTCTTCATCAATAGCGGGAAAAGGTTTTTCTGTTTGTATTGAACGCAGTTGTTCGTCAAAACGCCTTGCATCAAAATGGTAAGTAACCGGGCGCAATTGCATAATGAAATCCAACCCCCCAACATTTTCTTTTACCTCGTATTTAAAACGTCCGTCGGAAGGTGTGCTGAAGGGAACCTGTCCTTCAATTTCTGCAACTGCTGCATTTCCCAGGCGTATCTTATTGGAGTAATTCACAATGGCCTGGTAACCTATGGCTGTTGCATTCATGGCACTGTTCTGTATGGGAGTAGCATACCAGCCGATGGCCGTGTTCTTTCTGCCGGTCCTGTTATAGATCATGGAATAAAATCCCACTGATGTGTTTTCAAAGCCCGTGGTATTTTCTGCTAATGATGTTGTGCCGATGGCCGTATTCTCATACCCCGTAGTATTTGCATAGAGCGAGTGACTTCCGACCCCTGTATTGGCATACGATAAATTACTGTACAATGCTTCATACCCGGCGGCGGTATTGCCAGGGCCCGCATTTTTATACAATGCCCGCGCGCCGAAAGCAGTATTGCGATAGTAATTGTTCGGGTTGTTCACAGCATGTACTTTGTAGCCCCAGAAAGTATTATCATTAACGGGGTCGATCAATCCGGATAGCTGGTTGTTTACTTTTATTTTAAATGCAACACTGTCCAACGTTCCCAGGAAATGAGAATCACCTGTGCCGCTGTTGCCGGATACCTGCCAGCTGTTTCCTGATGGTGGAACGCCCGCCATGCTCTGCCACGAATTTCCTGTATTGTACCAGAACGAATGAGTAGTGGTATCATACACCAATAATCCTTTGGTGTTTGGAATGGCCAATCGTGCCGCCGTGCTGGTACGCGGCAACAGCACGCCTTTGTTGAATGATTTTATATCCAGTATTGCATGTTGACTGGGCGATGAACCATCTTCATTGATGGCTACCTGCTGTGCATAGTTTGTTGTGCTGAATAATAAAGAGAATGAAAGCAGTAAATAAATTTGATTACGCATGTTAAATAGGTTTAATGGTTTGGTTTACCAACAGGCCGATTGGTAAGAATCGTTTTGACTTTTCTCAAACTGAAAGAGCATTTCTGAAGAATATCCTTCATGAGGTTGTGGCGCTGGGGCAACAGGTTGTGCCTGTGCCGCCAGGGCAACACAAATGAAGGGGAATAAAAGTTTAATGATTAATTGCATAGTGTGCTATTTTATTGAGACACAAAATAAGATCACACTATGGCGAAGAATTTCGCTATCTTCTTATCGGCGGGAATGAGTTTTCAATCGGCGAAAGTCAATTGCTGCAAGTATTATTTTTTCTTTTTGCTTTTAGCCGCAGCTTTTTCCAGGTTTTCCTTCACCCTGTACTTCACTATTCTGCTTATCAGTTTTAATGGAAGTGGCTTGTCCAGCGGGAATTTTACTGTGCCCTTTGACCCTTCATAGGCAGACAATTCCTTTTCGAAGGCTCTTATGCCCGAAGTGATGGGATAAAAACCGATATGCCCTTTGTATGCAGCAAAATAAACCAAAGCGCCATGCAATTTGTAAGCAGGCATATTATAGCTGATCAATTCCTCTGCATCAGGCGCTGATTCCTTTATCGTTCTTCTCAGCTCCTTCAGCAATTTTTTTGTGCTGTCAGGGAAAGCTGACAGGTACTCTTCTACTGTCTTGAACTTTACCGCGGTTGCTTCCATTTTTTCGTGTTTAAAATGAACGGCCTGAAATTGTATACACAAACATACTTTGAG
>JBAVMD010000378.1:0-3869 GCA_049689695.1 Chitinophagaceae bacterium
GCGCCAGGGACCTCGCTATTTCAAACACCATGCGTAACCTGTTCGGTTTCTTCGGCGTGTTTACCTGGGCGTTTGCAGCTACTACCAATACGATGGTAAGTAATATCATTGGGCAGGGAATGGAAGACAAGGTGATGATGCTTATCAAAAAGATCATGCGCATTAGTGTAAGCGTGGGCATTTGCGTGTTCCTGCTGCTGAATTTATTTCCTTCTTTATTTCTTTCGATCTATGGCCAGGATGAGGAATTCATCCGCGAGGCGCTTCCTGTGTTAAGGGTTGTGTCATCAGCTCTCGTGATGATGTCGTTCTCCACCATCTGGTTGAATGCAGTAACAGGCACAGGCAGTACGCGCACCAACCTGAAGATAGAGGCTATTACGCTTGTGGCTTATTGTACTTACTCATACCTGGTGCTGGAAGTGTATCAGCTTTCGATCGTAATTGGCTGGATGTCTGAATGGATTTACTGGGGATTTATTTTTACGCTTTCGTATTATTTTATAAAGAGCGGGAAGTGGAAGGGACGGAAGATTTAGTTTAAGGTTTGAGGTTTAAAGTTTAAGGTTCTCAAACGCTGATTGGTTTATGAAATTCAACGCCGGCCCGGAATCAAAGAACTTTAAACTTTAAACTTTAAACTAAAATCGTCAACGTATATCCTCCAGCAACGCCTTCCCTTCCTTCTTAATCCTCACATCATCTTCAATCTTGTTAGGAACAGTCTGAAGCCGCGTAAGCAGGTCGATGGCTTTTTTGTCTTCTTTATTGCGGTGATAGGCCTTGGCAAGCTCGAGGTAATTGATGGAGAACATCGGCTCCAGCAATTGGCTTTTTTCATAGTATGAAATGGCATCCTGCAATGATGCTTTGGGCAATCCGCCAAACAGCCATTTGGCCATGGTACGCTCAAAGCTGCTAAGATCACTCACCTCATAATGCCATTTACCAAGCACATGATATGCTTTAAAGTTATTGGGATCGTATTTCAATGTATTTTCAGCGTAACGCCTGATCTCATTTACGTACTGGATCTTTTCTTTACCGCCGGTCAGCATGGCCATGCGGCCCATTGCTACGGACATCACGAAGTTCGCTTCAGCTGAATAAGGATTTATTTTCAACGCGCTTTCAGCGTAGGTTTTTGCTGCGCGATAATAATCTGCCTGTGTGGATTTGTTGGTTTGCCGGTGCCCGATCCGGCTGCTGAGGTCGCTGCTTTTGCAAAGCGCAGTAAGATTGCTGGGATGAATGCGAAGCACTTCCTTGTATTTCTGCAAGGCTTCAGCTTCGCGGAAAGAATGTTCCAGCCGCTCCGCCTCACGCAGCAGGAGTGAGATATCCTGCGCCGCGGCTTTGATAGGGAAGATCATCGCCAGGCACACAAAGTATCTTATGGCAGCTTTAATCATCAAACTTTTTTATCATCGTCACCCCTATCTTCCCCTGCAGGTTTTCTATAGGTGGTTGCAATTTGTAAATGGATATCGCCACTTCCCGTACGCCAGGATACTCGTGCCTTATATTACGAATGATGTCCTCACAGATCTTTTCCAGCAGGGCCGTAGGCGCCTGCATGCGCTTTTTTACGATGGCATACAGGTCTTCATAACTCACGGTATCATGAATGCTGTCGAAAGAATGGCTTTTTTCCTCATATTTAACGTCCAGGTTCACCTCATAATTGTTGCCGGTCCGGTGCTCCTCTTCGTATAGACCATGATAAGCATGTAATATCACTTGATGCAGGTGAACAGTAACCATAATTGCACAATTCGATTAATCCAATTTATAGATTAATCGAATAAAAATATACTAATTTTTCATGGGGTTTGCAGTCATTATCTGCACCAGCATACGGTCTTCAGGATCAAGGCCAGAAACCCATTCCTCCACGCAGTTGCTGCAATTGCGGATGATGCATTTCTTAAGGTGGTCTTTAAGCTGAATAGCAAGTACCAAAGGCATAGTATAACGGGTAGAAGATTCAACAATGTAGTGCATTGAAGATTGTGCACACCAGGTGATCTGAGGAGATGGCATTCAATAGGAAATTAAGGTTTGTTAATGCGAAGGAACTCTCATTACGGATTCCCGTTTTGATAATCCTGATCTTGAACGCAAAGAAACCGATATTAGTGAGCCGGGCCAAGAGTATTGATTTGAGTCAACAACAAACTTGTGACAATAATCGCTGAAATCCTTGCTGGTAGGGCGTTACAGAGGATAGTTAATGCAGGGTTAAGTCCCGCGACGGGAAAGGGGCAAGGCACAAGGGACAAAAAGCAAGGAAAGAGGCGACCCCTTATCTTGCTTCTTGTCCCTTGTGCCTTGTGCCTTCTTACAAAACCACTGGTTTCATGCGCGGTACCAGCACATGCATAATTAGCCAGGCGGCAAGATAAGCCAGTCCGCAAACAGCGAACATGATGTAATAGGCTGTTTCGATCTGCCCGATGGACCGGTAGTGCACAAAAAGATTTTTTTGAACAGCAGCTGAGAGCAGGATACCTCCTAAAGCGCCAAACATGCCACCTATGCCTGTTACGGAAGCAGTGGTGTATTTCGGGAACATATCGCTCACCGTAGTGAAAATATTAGCGCTCCATGCCTGGTGAGCCGAGGCCGCAATGCCGATGATAATTACCGCAAGCCACATGTCTACACTGCCAGCCAATTGTGCAAATATGATGGGTATCACACAAAACGCGTAGATCAGCATAGAAGTCTTCCTGGCCTTGAACACTGGCCACCCTTTATTAATGAAGTTTAAAGGCAGCCATCCGCCCCATACACTGCCAATGGTCGACATTGAATATACCAGTATCACCGGCCAGGCCACCTGGGTGAGTTTCAGTTGATATTCGCTTTCAAGAAAGTCAGGCAACCAGAACAGGTAGAACCACCAGATGGGATCTGTAAGGAGCTTGCCGATGGCAAACGCCCAGGTCTGACGAAAGCCTAATAATTTTATCCAGGATACTTTCGGCGGATTTGTATCATCTACAAGTACTGCTTCGTCTTTGTCACTGTGAATGAAATCATATTCAGCCTTGCCAAGCTTTTTCTGTTTTGAAGGCACTTCGTAATAAATGAACCAGAAAATAAGCCATATAAATCCCAATACACCGGTGATTATGAAAGCCCATTTCCATCCCCATTGGGTTGCGATAAAAGGTACTGTTGCCGGCGCAAGGATAGCGCCGATGTTGGCGCCAGAATTGAATATGCCGGTTGCAAGCGCTCTTTCTTTTTTAGGGAACCATTCTGCTACCGTTTTAATGGCGGCGGGAAAATTACCGGCTTCGCTTACACCCAGGGCAGCTCTTGCAATACCAAAACCCATTACGCTGTTGGCAAGTGCATGCGCTACCGCCGAAATGCTCCACAGGGTGGTGGCAAGTGCGTAGCCGATCTTTGTACCCAGTTTGTCTATAATACGTCCTGCCAGTAACAGGCCTATTGCATAAGCCAGTTTAAATGCAATTTCCACGTTGGCATAATCCGCATCGTCCCAATGCATTTCTGTAGTCAGAGTAGATTTCAGTAAACTGATAACAGCCCTGTCGAGGTAATTGATGGTTGTTGCAAAAAAGATCAGCGCGCAAATGGTCCAGCGGTATTTTCCTATGGCAGCGTTTGACATTTATTGGTTGTTTATTGCCTGAATTTAATTTAATTATTGATTATTGTTTTGCAGGTTCATGTATTTCCAAAACACGTAAAGAATAATCAATAATTAATAATCAATAATTAAAATAATTCTTAGCATTATTATAGCATATATCCTGAATGATCTTACCACTCCATTCCATGTCATCCGGCAACTCGCCGTTTTCCATTTCTTCACCAAACAAATTGCACAGCAG
>JBAVMD010000379.1:0-5436 GCA_049689695.1 Chitinophagaceae bacterium
CCCTCACCCCGCTTGTTGCTATCGTGAATCGCTGCTGCGGGGTTTCGGGACAATTGAGTCGCGAAGCGAAATGTATTATCTGTGTAATCCTTCCATCCTTCTTTCAATCCGTGCTTCTTCTTCCAATCCGTGCTTTTTCTTCATTTATGTAATTCATGTTCTTAATTCGTGTTTCCTCTGTAATTTCCATTCTCCCAAAAACCGATTCACAATGATTCGCCTATTCATCATCTGCATTAGTTGTTTACTTATGATATCCTGTAACAATGCCTCATCCGACGTTGGCTCCGAAGCAGCATCCGCATTCAAATGGCCCGAGAACCTGCAAGCGCCCGATGCAGAAAAAAAGCCTCACGAAATGGTGGCCCACGGCGATACCCGCATAGATGAATACTATTGGATGAACGATTATTTCAAAAAAGGCCCTGACAGCTCCCGGGTGGTAGATTACCTGAAAGCGGAGAACGCATACCTGGATACCATGATGTCAGGCACCAAAGCCTTTCAGCAAAAATTGTTCGATGAAATGAAGGGCCGTATCAAAGAGAAAGATGAATCGGTACCCGTTCTCAACAACGGCTATTACTATTACACCCGCAGCGATGAAGGAAAAGAATACTACAAATACTGCCGCAAAAAAGGAAGTCTTGATGCGCCTGAAGAAATCTTGCTGGACGTAGATGAAATGGCGAAAGGCCACAACTACTATGGCGTTACCGGTTTTAATGTAAGTCCTGATAATAAAATGCTCGCATTTGGCCTCGATACTATTTCGCGCCGCATGTACATCATTCACATAAAAAACCTGGAAACAGGTGCAATAATGCCCGATGAAATGCATGGTACTACAGGTTCAGTTGCCTGGGGTAACGACAACAAAACTCTTTTTTATACAGCAAAAAATCCTGCAACGCTTTTATCTGAAAAGATCAAAAAGCACAAGATGGGTTCAGATGCAAAAACGGATGTGGTAGTGTATGATGAAAAGGATGCATCCAATTATATCAACGTAGGAAAATCAAGATCGAACAAATACATCTTCATTCGTTCAGAAGCTACGCTTTCTGCAGAATACCGCTACCTGGATGCCGATCAGCCGGATGGCGAATTCAAAATATTTCAGCCACGCATGAAAGAAGTGTTGTATGAACCGATACATTGGAACGATCGTTTTTATGTGCTCACTAATTTCAATGCAAAGAACTTCCGTTTGATGGAGGCCATGCCAAGCAACACTTCAAGCGATGGCTGGAAAGAAGTGATCGCAAACCGCACCGATGTTTTGCTGGAAGATGTTGATGCATTTAAAGATCACCTCGTGATATCTGAACGCAAGAATGGCCTGCTGCAATTACGCGTTCGTAAAATGCAGGATAACTCCGAACATTATCTTGATTTTGGAGAGCCTGCCTACGCAGCCAATGTTGGCACAACGCCTGAATACAATACGCCGGTGCTTCGTTTCAATTATTCATCGCTCACAACGCCTTCTTCTGTGTTCGACTACAACATGAACACCAAAGAAAAAAAGCTGATGAAAGAACAGGAAATTGTAGGCGGTTACGATAAGACTGCTTATATAACTGAGCGATTATACGCTACTGCAAAAGACGGAAGCAAAATCCCGGTTTCGATAGTATATAAGAAAGGCTTTGAAAAGAACGGATCAGCGCCTTTGCTGTTATATGCTTATGGATCTTACGGCGCCAGTATGGATGCCAACTTCAGCAGTTCCCGCCTCAGCCTCCTCAACCGTGGCTTTGCCTACGCCATTGCGCACGTTCGCGGCGGCGAGGAAATGGGCCGTCAATGGTACGAGGATGGCAAGATGATGAAGAAAAAGAATACGTTCACCGATTTCATCGATTGCGGAGAATTTCTCATTAGCCAGAAATTTACTTCTAAAGAGCATTTGTATGCACTCGGCGGAAGCGCCGGCGGATTGCTGATGGGCGCCATCGTGAACATGCGTCCGGACCTCTGGAATGGCGTAATAGCAGCCGTGCCCTTCGTGGACGTGATAACCACCATGTCTGACCCGAGCATCCCGCTTACCACCAACGAGTACGATGAATGGGGCAACCCGGCGGATAAGGAAAGCTATTTCTACATGAAATCCTATTCTCCTTACGACAACATCGAAAAGAAAGCTTATCCTAACCTGCTGGTGACCACGGGTCTGCACGATTCGCAGGTGCAGTATTTCGAACCCGCCAAATGGGTGGCGAGGCTCAGGGACAACAAGACCGATAGCAACCTTTTGCTGATGCATACCAACATGAGCGCAGGCCATGGCGGCGCCTCCGGCAGGTTTGATTACCTGAAAGAGATAGCGATGGAGTTTGCGTTTCTTTTAGCACTTGAGGGGAAAATAGAGTAACTATTGGTCATTAAGTCATTAGGTCATTAAGTCAAAGGTGAAAAGAGATGTCGTTGACGTTTCACATTTGACCTTATGACTCAATGACCTAATGACCTTCCTCTGGGCAATAAATCCTATCTTTAAACGCTTATAGAAAAACCCAAAATGTATTGCTTCGGCTGCTGATTATACTTACCGCTTGCTGTTTGTGGGGCCAGGGATTGAAGGCGCAGGAACCTAAAGAGAATCAGCCTGTATCTCCTAAAGAATCCGTCAAAACCAACCTCCGTCAGAAATGGATCTCTGTTAAGGCAGACACCGTTCGCCTGGACAGTATGAGCATTGTTCCCAACACTTTTTCTATACTCCAGGTATCCGCTGAGTCTTACGAATTGGATGCCATAAATGGTCTTCTTGTATGGAAACAGCGGCCAGCGCTTGACAGCGTCTTTGTACGGTACCGGGTATTCCCTGGAAAATTGAATGCAGTAGCCCGCAAATTCGATTACGACAGCATTTCAAATTATTTCCTCGTAAAGCCATCTGACCTGGACCCTGCGAGCCGACAGGCGGAAACCTTCTTCAATTTCGGCAACATCAACTACAACGGAAGCTTTGGAAGAGGCATTTCCTTTGGAAACAGCCAGGATGCGGTAGTCACTTCCAATCTTAACCTGCAATTGAACGGCTACCTGGCAGACAGCATCGAAATAGCGGCGGCCATTACCGATAACAACATTCCCATTCAACCAGACGGCACTACCCAGCAGCTGAATGAATTCGACCGCATCTTCCTACAGTTCAAAAAGAAGAACTGGCAGCTGAGCCTTGGTGACATCGACATCCGCCAGAACCAGAACTATTTCCTGAATTTTTATAAAAGGCTGCAGGGTGCCGCGTTTGAGTTTGAACAGAAGATATCACCGAAGGTGACCAATAAAACGCTCGTGAGCGGCTCCATTGCCAAGGGAAAGTTTACCCGCAACATCTTCCAGGGGCAAGAGGGTAACCAGGGGCCTTACCGCCTGCAGGGCGCCAATAACGAATTCTTTTTCGTGGTGCTGGCGGGAACTGAAAGGGTTTATCTCGACGGTGAGTTACTGCAAAGAGGAGAGGAAAGGGATTATATCATCAATTACAATACGGCGGAGCTCACCTTCATGCCCAACCGCATGATCACCAAAGACAGCCGCATACAGGTGGAATTTGAATATGCCGACCGCAATTTTCTAAATGCCAACCTTTATCTCTACAACGAAACCAATATCAGCAACCGCCTCAAGCTTAAGCTGGGCGCTTTTAATAACAGCGATGCAAAGAATTCTCCCATCAATCAAACACTCGATCCGCAGCAAAAACTCTTTCTCGACCAGATAGGCGATAGCGTGAACCGGGCTTTTTATCCCATTGCATCTACCGATACTTTCAGTGTTGGAAAGATCCTGTATAAAAAAATTGACACCAGCTTTAATGGCGGCGCTTCGAGGGATTCGATCTATGTATACAGCACCAACCCAGACAGCGCACGCTACAATCTTTCCTTCATCGATGTAGGTGTGGGCAAAGGAAATTATCTCCCTGAATTCAATGGCGCAAATGGTAAAGTGTACCGTTGGGTAGAACCCATTAATGGCCAGCCGCAGGGACAGTTTGAGCCGGCTGTATTTCTTGTTACGCCCAAGAAACAACAGCTGGTAAGTCTTGGAATGGATTATATCATCAGCAAGCAATCGTTTCTCTCCACCGAAGTGGCCATGAGCAGTTACGATGTGAATACTTTCAGCAAGCTTGATAAAACCAACGATAAAGGCTTTGCTGCGAAATTGCTTTTCCGTAATACGCATCCTCTGAATAAATCGAGACAACTCATCACAGATGCCGGTTATGAATATGTGGAAGCCAGGTTTCGTCCGCTGGAAAGATTGCGCAATGTTGAGTTCACGCGGGACTGGGGCCTGCCCATCATTGTACAACCTGCAGACGAACATATTTATACCGGCGCTACGCAATACATCGATTCTAAAAAGAACTCTTTGCGTTACCAGTTGATGGGTTATATACGCGGCGATGACTTCACCGGTTTCCGCAACATCATTCAGCAAAGGCACCAGTTCAAAGGATGGAACATCAGCAGCCAGTTCAATCTTTCCAATACCAGCACTAAAACTGATAAAGGCTACTTCCTGCGGCCTACGCTGAACATTTCACGCATATTTCGCAAGCTTGCCAATTATTCCCTTGCGTTTAATTACGCGCTTGAGCACAATGAAGTGCATAATAAGAAAAACGACAGCGTTTCATTCCTGAGTTTTTCTTTTCAAACCATTCAGGCTGCGTTACGGTCAGATGAAGCTAAGCCCAACAGATGGGGCATAACGTACTTTACACGGGCAGATAAATACCCCTTCGGAAAAGAATTGATAACGGGTGACCGCAGCAAGAACCTGAATGTATTTGTAGAGCTGCTTAAAAGCGATAAGCACCGCTTTCGTTTTAATACAACCTACCGTAACCTTGAAGTAGTGCGTGCAGATGTAACGCGGCAAAAGGCCGATAACAGCCTCCTGGGACGCACTCAATACGAGATCAATGAATGGAAAGGATTGCTCACCGGTGGTATTTTGTATGAAGTAGGATCGGGGCAGGAGCAGAAAAGGGATTATACCTTCCTGGAAGTGCCCGCAGGGCAGGGCGAGTATACGTGGATAGATTACAACCAGGATGGCATTCAGCAACTGAATGAATTTGAAGTAGCGGTTTTCCAGGACCAGGCCAAATACATCAGGATATTCACGCCCACCAATGAATTCATCAAAGCCAATTATAATACGTTCAATTACCAGGTTTCGCTGAATCCAAGGGCTGCGATCAACCTTTCGACTGCAACCTCTTTCAAAAAATTCATAGCGAAAGTGAACCTGCAATCTTCCTGGCAGATCAGTAAAAAAGAAATTTCTACAGGCATAGTAGAGTTCAATCCATTTGGCAATGCGCTGAACGATACTTCGCTCATCACATTGAATTCAGTGTTTGTAAATACATTTTCCTTCAATCGTTTCAGCTCTGTGTGGGGG
>JBAVMD010000380.1:0-8161 GCA_049689695.1 Chitinophagaceae bacterium
TCGTAAGAGCGTTGTATCACAAAGCAAACAGCATTGTTTGAATTGGTGAAACTCCACGTAAGCAAAATACCACTCTGTTGGCGGTGCGCATTGATCTTGGTGAATGCGTCGTCAAACTTAAACGGAGAAACAAATGATTGTTTTGATTGCGGAAGCGGTGATGCGGAAGCTGTTGAAAGCACAACAAATGCGCATAAGGTAGCTATGATCGTTTTCATACGGGATTGATTTGAAGCCAATGTACAACACACATTTTGTAAAAAAAAGTGACAAATACGAAGTATTTTTTCCGTTAAAGAAATTGATCAGGAAAGACTACAGGTTTACATATATAATTAACTGCGTGTATCCGTCCCTGTATGGGAAAACAGGTTATACACATTTGATTCACAGTGTCAAGCAAACCCGGTTTCGCGTGGAACACAGTACTGGCAAGGGTTTCAGCGGCCCTATATAAAATCTACGTCTTCTATTTTTTTTGCGATGCGAAACGCAGCATTGATAAGTCCTACGTGGCTATAGGTTTGCGGGAAGTTGCCCCATTGCGAACCATCGGTTGAAACATCTTCACTGAAAATGCCCAGATGATTGCTGAAGCGTAAAATATTATTCAGGTTTTCTATTGCATCGCTTACCCGCCCAACACAGGCCAATGCATCTACATACCAGAAAGCGCAAACAAGAAATGTGCTTTCAGGCGCACCAAAATCATCGGTATGCTTGTACCGGTAAAACAATCCGCCTTCCGCCAGCAATTCTTTTTCCAGGGCCACAATATGATCTTTTGCGATCTGAGAATTATGATCGAGATAATTCATGGTCACCATCATGAGCGTGCTGGCATCGAGATTAGTTGAATTCATGGCCTGCATGTACACTTTCTGTTCCTCGTTGTAACATTTCTCCAGCATGGCAGCGGCTTCCATTGTCAGGCGTTCACCCTGTTGCATCAAAACATCGTCCTGGAATTCCTTCGCGATTTTATAAGCAGCCTTCGCTCCTGCCCAATGGAACAATAAAGTATACGTATGGATCTGCTTCGAATTCCTGAACTCCCACAAGCCTGCATCTTCAATGTTTCTTGTTCGTTCTATCTGCTTCAGCAACCATGGCACAATTCGTTTATAGCTGCTTTTCTTCGAAAATGAAAGCCGCTTGTCGATGTACAAAGGCAGCAACCCCACCAAAACCTGTCCATAAACATCATTCTGTATCTGTTCGTACGCTTTGTTGCCAATGCGCACCGGCTTGTTGTTCTTATATCCTGAAAGATGGTCCAGTTCCAGTTCATGCAGGTCTTTCTGTCCTGTAATGGAATACAAGGGCTGAAGACTGTCGCTGCTGTTGTGAATGATATTCTGTATGAAATCAAAATACTTTTCCAGCTCTTCAAAATGGCCTATCTGGTTAAAGGCACGCAAAGTATAATAAGCATCCCGGAACCAGCAGAAACGGTAATCCCAGTTGCGTGAGCTGTCATGAAACTCAGGCAGGCTGGTCGTTCCGGAAGCGATAATGCCCCCGGTATCTTCATACTGGTGAAGTTTTAATACCAGCGCAGACCTGATGATCTGTTCCTGGTAAATATTAGGAATGTAGCAGCTTTTAACCCAGGTTTGCCAGTAGCGGATGGTCTTATGAATAAAATCCTCCGACGTTTCCTGCAGCGGCGCCTCCAGCGGTTCGCCGTAAGTAAGAATTACATACCGGTCCTGGTCAAGCACGAACGACTGCTCTTCCATAATATAATTCAGCGGCACATCAGTAGTAATGCGCACCTGCGAACCAAGATGCAGGTAACGGATATGATTGCTGCCCACCACTATCTCAGGAACGGTCTTCCCATAATCGCCCCGTGGATCACACTTAATCTTAATGATGGGATTGCCGCTGATGAGTTGAATTTTCCGCACCAGCATCAAAGGCTTGAATTGTCTTTCGTGTATGGTCATGCGCGGAGCGCAATCGATCACTTTAAATCGTCCATCTGCAGTTGCAAACTCCGTACAAAGCAGGTTGGTGTTCTGAATATAATACTGAGTGTTTTCGAATTGATGATTAACGGGCCTGATATAAAAATGCCCGCCCTTTTCCTCGTCCAGCAGGGAGCCGAACAAGAAACTGCTGTCGAAACGCGGCAGGCACATCCACTTCACATCCGCACTGGTATCTATATAAGCCAGGTAAGAGCAGTTACCGATAACGCCCATGTTATACTTGTGTGTGGACATGTTGCTTTACAGTTTTAACCGGTTTGATAAATTGTTCCAGGAAAGGCAGTACTTCCTGCTGCGACAGAATGTTGTACTGCGCAGCGGTAGCGCCCGATCCTATCTTGATAGTAACACCTTTGCTGTTCATCGCCCTGAACATATCTTCATCCGTAACATCATCGCCCATGCTGAGAATGAAATCAGGGTGGAACCTTTCCACCAGCTTAATGGCGGTGGCGCCTTTATCGATTCCCGCAAGTCTTACTTCCAAAACCTTGTTGCCGTCTATTACCTGCAGCGATGTATTGGTGATAAGCTGCAACAACGTGTTCATCAATTCCCGCGAACGCGTGAAGCCAAGATCAGGATGTGTATTGCGATAATGCCAGGCAAGCGTATTCTCTTTTTCCTCAACAAAAGAACCGGCGCACCGGGTTACGAATAACTGCATGATGGGTCGGATCTGTTCTTTCCATGCCGGGTTAGGAGGCGTTTGCATTTCCCATTCCGTATCTCTCAACCGCAATGCGGCGCCGTGTTCAGCAACCAGGTTAAGCGGCAAATGGCCCAGCCATTCTTCTAAAGTTTTGCGGTCCCTGCCACTGATGATCACCAGCTCATTCGATTTGTCTGACGATAAATTCGCAAGCAATTGCAGCAGTTGCAGACTGGGAACAGCTTCTGCAGGAATGCGGGTGAAGGCTGCCAGTGTTCCGTCGTAATCCAGGAGGATCACACGTTTGGAGGCATGTGCATAATCCTTCAGTATCCTTGCTGTTGCTTTATCGGTCATCACTTTTATTTTCAGCTTGCTTTGCTCATGCCTGGTATGCGCAAGTTGGTCAAGAAAATCGTTCACCCATCTTATTACGTCGTAATCTTTCAGTCTTTTTTGCATCAGCGCCATGCGCTGCTTCTGTTCAAATACCGGCATTACCAAAGCATGCGCAATGGCATTGGACACCTCAGTAGAATCAGTTGGATTTACCAGTATGGCTTCGTTGAGTTCGCTTGCGGCCCCGGTCAGCTCGCTTAAGATCAACACTCCGGCCTGGTTGGTACAACTTGCAACGTATTCTTTTGATACCAGGTTCATTCCATCACGCAGGGGCGTGATCAATGCAACGTTCGCAGCCTGGTACAAGGCCGCCAGTTCTTCAAAATCAAGATGATTGTACCTGTAAATAATTGGCTGCCATTGAAGCGTGGAGAACTTGCCATTGATGGTCCCTATTCGTTCCTCCAGCATTTTTTTCCTTTCGTTGTAGGCCGGGATATTGTCACGCGAGGGGATCACATTTAAAATGAAAAGCACTTTCTCTTTCCATTCAGGATGATGGTCCAGAAACTCTTCATAACCTTTGAGGCGATACATCAAACCTTTGGTATAATCCTGCCGGTCAACAGAAAAAATGATCTTTTTGTCTTCGAAATTGCGCCTGATGTTGTTCTTCCGGTCTGTAATTCCCGGGTCTTGCGCAGCCTGCTGAAATTTTTCGTAATCGATGCCTATAGGAAAAAGATCTGTACGGATGAGGCGGTTACGGTATTGAAGATTGTTGAATTGATTGTCAACACCTACCAGCATTTTCGCGCTTTGAATGAAATGCTGCACGTAATCGTGGGTGTGAAACCCAATCAGGTCAGCGCCTAAGATGCCCGTGATCAGCATGGTTTTCCATTCCGAAGGCAGGAGCCTGAATATTTCGTAAGAGGGAAACGGTATGTGCAGGAAGAACCCGATGCTGAGGTCTTTTTTCTTTTTGCGCAGAAGCAGTGGCAGCATCATCAACTGGTAGTCATGAACCCATACCACGTCATCGTCTTTTACAAACGCGGCGATTTTTTCTGCGAATTGCTCATTTACTTTCTTATATGCTTCGAAATATTCGTTTTTATACTCTACCAGTGAGGGAAAATAATGGAAAAGCGGCCAGATAACCGAGTTCGAAAAGCCGTTGTAATAATCGTCGTAAAGCGATTCTTTTAAAAAAACAGGTTCAACCTTAAAGCCATCGGATGGTCGAAGAGCTTCATAATCCTGAGGCGAAAAATCCACGCTTCCCACCCATATTTTCTCGGTAAACTTTTCTGGCTGGCCGCCTGTTCTTTCGAAATATCCTTTAATGGCCGATACCAATCCGCCCGAGCTCTGGCGCAAGAAAGACCTGTCCCCGCTTTTTTCTATCGAAAAGGGCAATCTGTTGGAAACTATAATTAATCTGCTCATATTTCCTTAGGTGAACAATACTTTGGCATTGTTTGCCCAAAAATTAAGCCATGAGGAGAGCTGCGAGCTATGAGCTATGAGCTGCGAGCAGTTGTTGCAATCATAGCAGCCTCTTACAGCTAACTGCTCGTAGCTCGTAGCTCATAGCTTCTTCTGCAGCAGCAGCCTCGCATACTCCACCCAATCACTCTCGCCGGCGGGTATGCGATATTGCGGAGGAATACCGGTGAAGTCAAACTCCAGTTGCTTACGGTAACGCATGGTTGTCCATGTAAGACTATTTCCGCAAGGGGTATTAATCTGCATTACATTTCCATAGCCTGTATAGCCGCCTGAATTCTCTCCCACTGTTATCACTTTCTTGCTGAAGCGTGCTTCAAAAAGGAATGATTCGCAGGAGCTGGCGCAATTGCGGTTAACGATGATGGCAACTTTTTCAGGATAGCCGTTAACCCGTTTATACACAGAAGTTGAGGGCTTGTCGCTTCCAAAAGGCGTGAAACTATATGGCTTCGCTTTCAGCATCTTGCTTAAAGGTGTTTCCCAGGTCTGGTAACCGTCTTTGCCGTAGGTTTCCGGGCGCGACTTATACAGATCACGCATTTGTGTATATGCCTTGATGTTATCAGGTGTTGCGTACAGGTCAACAATATCATGGATCACGGTATCGGTATAAATGAGTGGCATCAGTGCTTTATAATTCCTGTCGCTTCCGCCTCCATTGTCACGCACGTCAATAACCAGGTATCGTCTTTTGGTGAGCTCGGGCATAATAGCCTTGTATGCCGAATCCAGTTTCGCGCTAAACTGACCGCCAAAGCTTCGTATCGAAATATAAGCAGTATTGCTGTCGATGATCTTAAAGCTGAACAAGTCATTGTTCATGGACGATGCATTCGCCGCAACTGCAGCAGGAAATATTTTTACCCAGCCCGGCAGGCTGAATGCATTTTTGGTTGTCTGCATCTGATCGTAATTCAGTGCATGATTACGCAGGTAGGTATAAACATCAAAAATGCTGTCATTCACCTGCTTCAGTTCCAGTTTAACCTGTCCTTTTGCCCAGAGTTTTGTGCGGGATGCAAGTATTACTCCTGCATAGTCACGAATGGCGGTTGCATTTTTAATAACGGCCATGGTGTATGTGCCATCAGGTGTTTGGTAAATGCCTTCGATACCAAGCTCCTGAGCGTTCTGTAAATATTTAATGATAGATGCGTTGTCTTGTTCTATGCGCTCGGTAGAAAGATAGGCAGGTGATTGAAGGAACGCTTCCAACGCAGGCAATGAATCTTCCTTAACCGGTTTAAAATTGCCCTGGATATTGATATGATGATCTTTGAGGTAAAGAATATATTGCTTGAGATAAGCAATGCAGTATTTATCGGTTTTATCCTGCGCTATTTTTTGCTCGAGTCTTTGAATGAATGACCTGTATTGAGGTTGCTGCGGGTCTTTGATAATGCTGTTAAAGCCAGGATGGTTCTTTTCCATGTGCTGCCGCACAAAATTCAATTCGTCCAGGCAATTGCATGTCTGTGCTTTTGCAAATGAAGAAATGCAAAGCAATAAAATGAGGGGCAGGTAAGATTTCACTGTGCAGTTTTTATGAGGACGCGCAAAAACAGTGTTTGTTACGCTATATCTTCGATTGAATATCCAACCCGAATTCCCTTGCTTTATCTTTTGCAACATCATATCCTGCATCTGCATGCCTGATCACACCCATACCGGGATCATTGCGCAGCACGCGACTGAGCCGGGCTTCCGCATCCGCTGTTCCATCCGCAACTATCACCATGCCTGCATGAATGCTGTAACCCATACCTACTCCCCCGCCATGATGCAGGCTCACCCAACTGGCTCCGCCTGCTGTATTTACCAATGCATTTAAAATAGGCCAGTCTGCAACGGCATCGCTTCCATCTAACATAGATTCAGTTTCCCGGTTGGGTGAAGCAACGCTTCCTGTATCCAAATGATCGCGGCCAATAACAATGGGTGCTTTCACTTTGCCCGTTCTTACCAATTCATTAAAAGCAAGTCCTGCTTTTTCACGTTCACCCTGCCCCAGCCAGCAGATGCGCGCAGGAAGTCCCTGGAATGCAATTCTTTCTTGTGCAAGCTTCAGCCAGCGCTGCAGCGAAGCATTTTCAGGGAACATGTTTGCGATCACTTCATCTGTAACAGCAATATCGGCCGGGTCTCCACTAAGTGCTGCCCAGCGGAACGGACCCTTGCCTTCGCAGAATAAAGGTCTTATATACGCGGGAACAAAGCCCGGGAAATCGAATGCGTTCTTAAGCCCTCGCTCCTGCGCTCTTGCGCGGATATTATTGCCATAGTCAAAAGTGATGGCGCCTTTTTTCTGTAGTTCCAGCATCAGCTCTACATGCCGGTACATGGAATTATATGCGTAATCCAGGTACTGCTCTGGGTTTTCTTCGCGAAGCACTTTCGCCTGCTCATACGATATTTCGTGCGGCCAGTAGCCGATGAGCGGGTCATGCGCCGAAGTCTGATCTGTAAGCGTATCGGGAACAATATTCCTTTCGATCAATCTTTCCAGCAGTTCAACTGCATTGCACAACACACCAATAGAAAGTGCTTCTTTATTTTGCTTTGCTGTTAATGCACGATCGATGGCCTCATCTATGTCTTCGATCATGAGATCACAATAGCGTGTCTCTAATCTTTTTTCGATGCGCCATTTTTCCACTTCTGCTGCAAGGCAAACGCCTTCGTTCATGGTAATGGCCAATGGCTGCGCTCCGCCCATACCGCCAAGACCAGCGGTTACATTCAGCGTGCCCCTCAGGCTGCCGTTGAAATGTTTATTGGCAAGCGCTGCAAATGTTTCATAAGTGCCTTGTACAATTCCCTGTGAGCCGATGTATATCCATGAGCCGGCGGTCATTTGTCCGTACATCATCAACCCTTTCTTCTCCAGTTCATCAAAATGCTCCCAGGTCGCCCATTTGGGAACCAACTGAGAATTGGAGATCAGCACGCGGGGAGCATCTTTATGCGTTTTCAGAATACCCACCGGCTTGCCGCTTTGCACCAGCAGGGTTTCATCGTTCTCCAGCACCTTCAATGCAGCAAGAATATTATCAAGCGCTTCCATGTTGCGTGCTGCCTTGCCCCGGCCGCCGTAAACGATCAGGTCTTCGGGTCTTTCTGCTACTGCAGGATCGAGGTTGTTCAACAACATGCGCATGGCAGCTTCCTGTATCCATCCCTTGCAGCTAAGCTCAGTGCCTGTGGGTGTTTTATATTTTACCGGGTCGTAAGTCTTTACCATGATAATTTTATTAAATCGCAAATGTTTCAAATCCTTCATTCAATTTCACTCCATTCGTTTCAGCAAACTCATTTACCTTATTCACGAATGAATAATCGCTGATGATATTTTTTATTCTCACCACATCATCGGCAAATATTCTGTCTTCTTCAGCGAACGAAACGAATTCACGAACATAGTCATGCGCAAATTCCAGTATGGCGCTGCTTTTCAGTGGACGCCGGAATTCAATCGCCTGGCAGGCGGTCATCAGTTCTATCGCTAAAATATATTCAAGATTGTCGATGACATTATTCAGCTTTCTTCCGCTGATGCTTCCCATGCTCACATGATCTTCCTGCCCCAACGATGTAGGAATACTATCTGCGCTCGCAGGAAAACAAAGCGTTTTATTTTCAGTGACCAGTGCAGCAG
>JBAVMD010000381.1:0-1715 GCA_049689695.1 Chitinophagaceae bacterium
TCCTCACCCCGCCTCTTGCTATCGTAAGTTGACGCTGCGGGGTTCGGAATGACAGTGAGTTAATCTAAATAGGTCAATTACTAATATTCAACGTTCTGTTCTCTTTCTTAAACTCTCTTCTCAACCCGGTTAATAATTCGTGCCTTGTAACTACGCAATCATTTCTCCGGATGGCTGACAGCGCGCAGAAGCGCAGTACATTAATGATAGAGCCGCCTGCAAGCTCGTAATCCTCTGCAATTTTGTTCAGATCGATGTCAGGATGTAAAGTACAGACGCCGGAAAAGGCACTCTTCCACAGCTGATACCGTTCTTCCGAAGCAGGCATTGTAAAATGAATGATCGATTGAAATCTTCTGGTGAACGCTTCATCCATGTTCGCTCTCAGGTTGGATGCAAGTATCACCACGCCCGGAAAATCTTCAATGCGCTGCAACAGGTAAGCGGTCTGCTGGTTTGCATGCCGGTCGTTGGATGAATTGGCGGCTGTGCGGTGCCCGAACAATGCATCCGCTTCGTCAAAGAACAGAATCCAGTTTTTATGCTGCGCGATGTCGAATATCTTGGACAGGTTCTTTTCCGTTTCACCGATGTATTTTGACACCACCAGCGACAGGTCAACCTTATATACATCACGTGACGAAGCTTTGCCAAGCAATGTTGCCGTTAATGTTTTACCGGTGCCCGGCGGACCATAGAACAATGCCCTGTATCCTGGCTTTATTTTTTTGAACAGTCCCCACTCATTCATCAAAGTAGCGCCGTGCTGCAGCCAGGTACTGATCTCCATAACCTGCTCCATCACAAGATCGTCCAGCACAATATCATCCCATTCCATATTGGTAGTAATGCGTTGCGCCGGAAAAGAATCGCTTTGCTCTATCTGCAAATGCTCGCCGGTAAGAAAGTAGTGAAGCCAGCGATCGCTGAGACAGAGCGTTCCATTCAAACCCGGCACATGCGTTTCTGTTTCACCAAGCAGCAACACCTGTTCTTTTATCAATATACTTTCTTTTCCTATTACATCCATGACCTGCTTTCTTGCCGATGGATCCGTAGCCGTGGCCAAAAAGCAGAAGGTTTGCCCGGTTGGTAAAAATCCACTGTGATTTTTATCGGCCACTCCACCAAACTCTGTAAATCCACGGTCGTACACCTGGTTCTTTCCAAAGAAAATATCCAATGCTTCAGGACGGATGTGCGGCGCCATTGCCAGCGCCAGGGCAAGCCGCGCATAAATATCCAGGTCCCATTCTTCTACAATCTGTGCATACGGGCAATCCGTTTCATGCAGTTGGGGCAATGGTATGTCCATCCAGTTTTTTTCATGACCTTCCTGTAACAGGTAACTGCGTATTACCTGGTCGATCACGCTTTGCAGCCAATCTATCTCTTTGTGAAGAACAGCTATTGCCATGTTAGTGTCCATAATCAGGGAACATTTTTTCGATATCATCAAGATTTGCATCTACCCATTTGAAATAAAGCAGTGCAGTGTTTGGGTTCAGGTCATTTGCATGCAGCATATCCAGTATGCTGGCTCCTGCACTGGCTGATTTGTGCGGCGCATGGTCCGGCTCGTAATGGAATTGCTCATTAAAGAAATCGTTTACCCATTGCTCCGTATTTTCTTTTTGATAGATCAGATCGCTGATGAATGTTTCCAATTTTTCTTCCTGCATGGCAAGCTTTTTTGCCTGGAAGAAAACAGGCTT
>JBAVMD010000382.1:0-2306 GCA_049689695.1 Chitinophagaceae bacterium
TCACCAGGCAAAAACTATCCTTTCTTCAACACAACCTTCGCCTGAGACAAGTTGTACGCTTCGTCAAGAATGTTTACCAGTTGCTGCCATTGGGCGGGATCGAAATGCCTGGTGGTAAATATTCTTCTTACATCTATGATGAGGGTATTATTCTCCACACGTGCAGTACTTGTAAGACTGCCGCAAACATTGCTTACCTGACGGTTTAAGTTCTCTAATCCCTTTACCGTGTAACCTGCAGGCAATGCAAACAATATATTCCAGCTAAGATTGCGCGGATAACGAACATCCACAGGCAGGGTACGCTTTCTCTCATCCTGCTTGATCTTTGGCTGCTCTCCCATCAATGCAGTAACAGATACTACAAGGTCCTCCCCTGCTGCCGCGGTCATCTCAGCAAGCGTAAAAGTCTCCGAATATTTCAGGCTTTTTTTCTTAAAGCTTCTGCCATCCTGTACAAGACGGAAGTTGCCGTATTTCTCCACATCAAATCCGTATTCGTTTTCTGCGAGCGCTTCCATCATCTTTGGCTTCTCTTCTTTCCATTCTTTTTTCTGTGCATTAAAATCAGTGGTAGCTTTTTCTTCCTGCTTAGCGTTCAGTCCTTCCCACATGCTCATGCCATCGTAATTGCGGTAATCGTTCTCCATGAAAGGCGTTAAGGCCAGCACTTCATCAATCAGGTCGTCTTTCAAAAGGCCTCTTGCTTCGACATTCTTTTCGATGTTCATATTTGTTTTTCCAACAGGATCAAGCGAGGCTTTCACCTGCGTGAGCAGTACGTTATTGAGCGTATCGCTCAGTGGCAGAATTTCCTGCGCTACGGTTGCTTTTACATCAGAATTGCTGAAGCGGATGCCGGGATTACCTGACAGGTGCACAGGCAACTCACCGGGATTAAGGTGCTCATTCGGGTTGCAGTAATACTGGTCTTTATATCGGATCACCCATGCAAGCTCCTGAGTGAAAGCGATCTTGTTCAGGTCAGACCTGGTATTTGAACTGGTGACAATAATATCGTGCTTTAGCTTTTTTTGCGCAAGCAACCCGGAGAACACTTTTGCAAATGCATAATCGCTCCAGTTGCTGTACAAGGTTTGTGAACGAATGAGATAGTATGCTTTTCTAACATAATCCTCATCGCTTCCCTCAGTAACGGTTTTCTTTTTTAATGAACGATAAAGCTCAGTGATCTTTGAATTGATGCCAGACGTAAGCCCGGAAGTATAATCCCCTGTTGTGTTCAGCTTTTCAGGCTGAAACCAGAATATCTTTGCTTTATCTGCAAGGTCTTCGCCATTGATATCCTGCTTCATGGCCGCTTCATCTTTGAACCATACAAAGTTCTTGCTGTTGTTGCGTGCATAGATCACCTGGAATTTTACAGAAGGCATTTCCATGAATTCATTCACATAGCGTGTGTCTACCATTTTATCGCGGTTCTTATCTTCCCAGCGGTAAACTTTCTTTCCGCCTGTGCCTGCGGGTGAAAATTCCGGTGCGCCTTTCAGGCTTTTGTAGCCTATATAATATTTATCATCCTGCATGGCCACTTCTATTACCTGCTTGCCCACCGGCATATCGCGGTTGCAGAGATAATATACAGGGTCGAATTCTTTATAAGTGGGATTGCTGTAATATTTCTGGTTGTTGAAGTTCTTGAATTCGTATTCGATGATGTCACCTTCTTCGAGATCGGGAACTGGCACTTTAAAAAACTCAGGCCGGTAAGCGATAGAAATACGCTCGTCTGTATAGCTTCTGAAAATAGAAGGCACAGATTTAATGTCGTCTACTTTAATGGCGTCGGAAATCTCCACCGGCTGAACACTTCCATCTTTCTTGATCACCCGTGCGGCAAATGCATCGCCTTCAGTAGAAAGCCTGAAATATAGAACGGAATATTGCTCCAGCGCAAACTTATCGCGCAGCAAAATTCTTCTGCGCTCCGTTTCCTCGATCAGGATCTTTGTATCGTTGTTCATGTTGGCCCACAGCAACGACGTGCCTAATGTAGGTATCGCGAAAATTACGCCCCACACATTCCGGCCAATGCGCTTGCCTGCGCTCAATCCTTTTTTATCGAAATCGAAACTCGTCTTCTGGCTCAGGATCACTGCGCTTTCATTAGGCCATTGCGTAGTGGTGCGTTCGCTAAAATCAGCATCGCTGTCTGACAATAAAGGATTTGCTTTCAGATTCTTTTCCAGCAACTCCGTCTCTTTTTTTGAGATGCGTTGTTGCGCGTATGCCTGGCCAACACTAACAGCCAGTATTAATAAACAGGTCGCTATTTTTTTAATGTA
>JBAVMD010000383.1:0-3043 GCA_049689695.1 Chitinophagaceae bacterium
CTGCTGCACTATTGTTTCATTCCCATATTTAATATGTAAAAGATACTTCCCGGGTTTCAACATCCGCGTATTTAAACGCAGTTCCTTGATTCCCCTAATGGTTCTCTGCGTACTCAGCAAAGTGGAGTTGTTGAAGTCATAAATGCGCACTTCTAATCCTCCGTTCGTTGGGGATGATTTATATCCTTTCTTTTCTTCGATGGTCACCATCAGGTTATTCTTTGCGGGGTTGGGTGATACGATAGCCCTGAATCCGGGACAGGATGAATAAAATGTAATAGGGAAAGATAACTGCGAACTGGTGCCGCAGCTATTCTGGTATTTAAGATCAAATGTTATATATGGGTCCATGGATTGTGCGAAAGAATAAGTTGCACTGCCTGTAAAGAATGAACTTCCGTTAACACTCCACAGGTAAGTGGTGCCGGATATTACAGGAGAAACTATGAAACTGGCTTCCCAATCGGTATACCCTATGCATGCCTGTGATTCCATTATAATTGTAGACGGCGCAGGAGTTCCTAAAACAACGGTTTTGTTAAGTGTAGCGCAATTGGAAATTGTTGCCGTAACGGTGATCTGGCCGTCGCCGTTTTTTGTAAGTGTTGCCCTCGATGAACTGGTAGCAGTTATAGAAGCAATCGATCCGTTGGATACAGACCAGCTTACGGCTCCCGCTGCATTGGTTACTTCATACACGCCTGTGCCTGAACAGATAATGGATGGGCCTGTGAGCGTGTTCATATTGCACTGGCAAATGGTAGGTGAAGAAGGTGATGAACATCCGGTAGGACAACCATTCAGCGAAGCAGTTACGATAGACGAAAAGCGTTCATTATTGTCGATGTTAACGCTTTTCAAACGGTAATATACTGTTGTCGCGCTTCCGTTGCAGGGGTATGCATCATAAAAATTGTAGACATGAGAAAGCGCATTGGGATTGGCAGATACATAACCGATGTTTGTAATGTCAGATGCAAACCCGGAGTAAGACCGCTGCACGATAAAATCTTTTGCGGTGGATGATTCGGTATCGGTGTTCCAGGATATCTTGACCTGCTTATTGGTTTGTTGAGAAGCCGTTAAACCGGTAAGAAATGAACACCAGCATTGAGCGATTGAAGAATAAGATAAAAGCATAAAGCCTGCGCTAAGGCAGGATAAGTAAATCCTTTTCATAGTAATAAAGTTTAATTAATGAATACGATATGAATTTACTCCATTCCTGTAGTCGGACGGTAAAGATTTTACTACGTAATTATACTTCTTCAGCGATATTTTAACCCGTGGTCAGATATGAAATTTAAAATAAAAAAGCTGCCCAAAAAAAGGCAGCTTTTCTTAAAAAAGAACCATACACACATCATTAGAAACCAAGTCCGATAGCAAGGCCTCGAACATTCGACGGAAATTCGGAGAACAGGGTGGCCGCACCCGTAGTAAGATTTATTGAATACATTTTTGTTGAAGCGCCTACTCTCAATAAAGCATAAGCCTTGTTGGAAGTTCCTCCAATGTCGAACCCGTTATTGAAATCAACATTAATTCCGAGCGGCCCTACTTCTACCAACGTTCCGTTATTGGGTGGATTCTGAACATACAATTTATCTGTGCCTGCATCTATATCGAACAAAGTAGTTGTAGTAGCACCCGGGAAATTATTGGTATATGCAGCAGCAGAAACCATAGGCGTTCCGGGATTCAGCATACCGTCAACAGCAGCCACAGCTCCTGTATTAGGATCAAGGCGCAGGTTCTGCCCGGTATTGCTTACAATGCGTATCCTGTCAACGGTAGGATTAAAATCAAACCCGAATGATGTTCCGCTAAGCAACGTGCTGAATTGAGCGCCAATAAGCGTAGCTGCACCTGAAGACATATTAATAGTATAAAGCCTGCTGGTGCTTCCCAATGCGTATAATTGTCCGGTGGCAGGGCGCATATCGATTCCCAATATCATTTCGCTTGTTTGCAAACCTGTAATTGGTTTGCTGATGGGTAAGCCAGATGCATTAAAATCATGCATCATCAGGTTGTTTGATTCATCAACAGAATAGGCAACAGAGTTGGTTGGAATGGCAATTCCTGTAACAGCCGTTGCAAAAGCTCCGAGGCTTGTGGCGTTGCCTGTTGTGAGGTCTATCATATACAATGTATTCACACCTGATACTGTGAGCGAAGCCAGCGCCGCATCGTTGTCAGGAGAAATATCGAATCCTCCATCTGTAAATGCGCCAACGTTCAAAAGTCCAACTTCAACCAGGGTTCCGTTGTTGGGAGGGTCCTGCTTGTATAATTTTTTTGAATTAATATCGATATCGTACAACGTTGTGCTTGTTGCACCCGCGAAACTATTAGTATATGCCACTGCGCTTACGGATGCTGTTCCGGGATTGATATTACCGTCTGTGGCAGCCACTCCGCCAGTCTCAGGGTTCAGTCGCAGGTTTTGTCCTGATGAAGTAACCAGCCGGATGCGGTCTACTGTTGGATTGAAATCGAAAGACACTATCGACCCACTGATAGCTGGAGAAAAAGCGGTTGTGCCTATCGCGGTCGCCCTTCCGGTGAGGTGGTTAATGATATATATTCTGCTGGTACTTCCTACACCGTAAAGCTGGCCTGTAGCCGGTCTGAAATCAATACCAAGCAGGGTTTCTCCAGTTTGAAGACCTGTAATTGCCACAGTTGCATCTATTACACCAGGACTTTTTGCATTGTATTGAAGAAGCTGGTTAGAAGAAGTTACTCCATAAAATACGAGATCGGGTCCTACTGCATCTTCTTTTGCGGTCTCATTATCTTTTGAACAGGACGGCGCTAAAAACAATAGCGAGCATGCGTATGCAACAGCATACAGAAAATTTCTTTTAGCCATGTGGATGTTTCTTTGTTAGTGATTAGTTAACTACGGTGAAAAAAAGGGCGGCGATTGAATTTGATAAAATAATTTCTGCAATTGTTAAACCACGAACTTTGTTTAATGAGATTTGATGGGAATGCGCTATTTCATTTAACGCAATTGCAAAAAATAATTCATCCC
>JBAVMD010000384.1:0-7280 GCA_049689695.1 Chitinophagaceae bacterium
TCGTTGCTGCGGGGATTCGGGATGACAGTGAGTCTACTGGAAAGTGATGCTTGCCATACTTTCAAATTTGATTTTATTTATTCAAATCATTTTACAATGAAACACATCATCATATTCATACTATCAATTTTATTATTCTCCTGCAACCGGCACATGCAAACCGCGTCTGCTCCTGTAACCATTAACGGCAATACCATCCTGCTGGGGAAGATATCTTCAAACCAATTGGAACAGGCGCCCTTCGGCGAATGGTACAATAAAGAATACAATGCTTACCGGCCCGATGAAAAAGTTTCAGACAGCCTGCAGCAACTTATCAAACCCTATCGCTTTGAAATATTCTTAGGCACCTGGTGCGGCGACAGCAAACGCGAAGTGCCGCGGTTAATGAAGCTGCTGCAATCATTGCATGTAAATCCAACTGCCATTACCATCATTGCCGTTGGCAATAACGATACGCTTTATAAACAAAGTCCCGGGCATGAAGAAAAAGGCAAAAACGTTTACCGCGTGCCGCACTTAACTATTATGCGGAATGGAAAAGAAGCAGGTGTGATCACAGAAACGCCCGTAATCACCTGGGAAAAAGATCTGCTGGCCATCCTTCGCGGACAAAGCTACACAGCCACGCATGCAGGTTTGTTGAAAGCCGGAAAGCTGATTGAAAGCAGGATGAAAATCAATGCTGCAGTAAAACCTGAAGACGTATTGGGCGATATGCGCGCTCTTGCCCTGCACAGCGGCCAATTGCTGAACAGCTACGGATATGTAAAACTTTATTCCAACGAGCCTGATGCCGCATACCTTGCTTTCAGGTTGAATACTTTACTGTTCCCTGATGCATGGTATACTTACAATGCGCTCGCAACTTATTACCGCATGCGGAAAGACGAAACACAGGAAAAACTGTGGCTGCAGCAATTGCTGCAAAAAAAACCTGACGAAGAAAATGCAAAGAAGCGGTTAGCGATATTGCAATAAAAAAATCCGGCAGGTTTGAATTATGAACCTGCCGGATTTTTCTGATCTTTTTAGAACATAGTCCTGGCAATTCCCCATATCCACAAGCAAACGAATAGTATTGCCAATATGCCGAGGAACCTGTAACAGGCTCTTAAATTACGAAAGGAATCGATGAGGTTCTCCTGGTCGTTATCGCGAAGCGCCGCCTGCATGCGTGTGGCAAATCTCAACAGGAAAAAACTTGGGAAAAAAGCCAGCGCTGCCAACAACAGGTAAACGCCCATTGTAATAATAGTTAAGCTGCTGGAATAGGACGACCCAAAGTCGTTAGATAAACGCGATACCTGGTACATGGAATAAACACCCAGGCCAAATATGAGAAAGATGACCACAAAACCAACAATGGCCAGGAACTTAGCCCATTTGATTGTATCGCTTAAATAAGTCTGCGATTGAGGATCAATATGCAGATCAAAAAGATCAAGGGGTTGTTGTTCCATAATATAAAGGTTGAAATAAATTTGAAATGGTCATTGGGTCATTAAGTCAATTGGTCATTTGGGTCATTGGGTCATTGGGTCATTAAAGTATTTACGATAGTCTAATGACTTATTGACCAATTGACTTATTGACCTAATGACCCAATGACTTTCTTCAATACGCCACCGCAAACAAAACCCTTTGACTGCTCGGTTTTCCCGTAAGCACACACTTGCCCTCTTCCTGCTTATTGTTCAAAGGAATGCAGCGAATGGTTGCTTTCGTTTTTTCTTTGATGGCCGTTTCGGTTTCAGACGTACCATCCCAATGTGCGGAAATGAAGCCGCCTTTTTCTTCGAGCAATGCAACAAATTCATCCCAGCTGTTCGCTTCGGTAATATGTGAATCGCGGTAAGCTTTTGCTTTGTTGTACATGTTCTGCTGAATATCTTCCAGCAAGGCTGCAATGGATTCTGTTAATCCATCGAGGCTCATGCTTTTCTTTTCACGCGTATCTCTTCTTGCAACTTCAACTGCATTGTTCTCAAGGTCACGCATGCCCATAGCAATACGAACAGGCACGCCCTTCATTTCGTATTCTGCGAACTTCCAGCCCGGCCTTTGGTTATCGTTGTCATCATACTTAACGCTGATGCCTGCTTTTTTCAATGAAGCTGTAAGCTCTTTTGCTTTTTCATTCAGCGCGGCCCTCTGATCATCTCCTTTGTAGATAGGAACGATCACTACCTGCAAAGGCGCGATCCTTGGCGGCAATATCAGTCCTTCATCATCACTGTGCGCCATGATCAGCGCGCCTACCAACCGGGTGCTCACACCCCAGCTGGTTGCCCATACATAATCCAGCTTATTCTCACGGTCAGAGAATTTTACATCGAATGCTTTTGCGAAATTCTGCCCCAAAAAATGCGAAGTGCCTGCCTGTAAAGCCTTGCCATCCTGCATCAGCGCTTCTATGCAATACGTGTCCACGGCGCCTGCAAAGCGTTCACTCTCCGATTTCACGCCTTTAATAACAGGCACTGCCATGTATTCTTCCACAAACTCCGCATATACGTTCAGCATCTGAACTGTTTCTGCTACTGCTTCATCGGCGGTGGCATGGGCGGTATGGCCTTCCTGCCAGAGGAATTCTGTCGTGCGCAGGAAAAGACGCGTTCTCATTTCCCATCTCACCACATTGGCCCATTGGTTAATGAGCAGCGGAAGATCGCGGTACGATTGTATCCAGGTTTTATAAGTATTCCAGATGATGGTTTCACTGGTAGGACGAACGATGAGTTCTTCATCCAGCTTAGCATCAGGGTCAACTATCACCCCGCCCCCGTTAGGATCGTTCTTCAGTCGGTAATGTGTTACCACTGCGCACTCTTTGGCAAAGCCTTCTACATGCGCGGCTTCCTTGCTGAGAAAGCTCTTAGGAATGAACAAAGGGAAATAAGCGTTCACGTGCCCGGTATCCTTGAACATTTTATCTAACTGGTCGCGCATTTTTTCCCATAGCGCAAATCCGTAAGGTCTTATCACCATGCAGCCTCTTACAGCTGAGTAATCAGCCAGCTCGCCCTTTAAAACAAGGTCGTTGTACCATTGGGAGTAATCCTGCTCACGGGAGGTGATTGCTTTGCTCATACTTTGCTTCTTAAGAGTTATTTGTTAACGGTTTACAAAGTTTAAAAGGGCAGTAAATTTATACGGAATTTAACAGCCGGTTGAATAAAATAATCAGCTCCGGCAGATTATTTGTTTATTTTTACTATAGCGCGCAAAAGTAGGAAGTTCCAACAGGAGTGCCTACACACAAATTTGAAAACATTTCAAACCCTTTTTGCCATGAATAGCCGAATTCTACTTGCTGTTATCACCATAGCTGTCCTCAGCAGTTGCTCCACAGCATATAAAGCACAAACCCCAGATGATGTTTATTACTCACCTGCAAGACCGCAGGATGAATATGTAAACGTTGAAAAACAAAAAGACCGCGAAGAATACCGGGCAGAAGAAGAATATGCCGATGACCGCTATCTTCGCTGGAAGGTACGCAACCGTTCACGTTGGTCAGGCTTCGATAATTACGCTTACGATCCATACGATTACCGTTATTACGGAACCGGATATTATGGAAATAATTACACATGGTACAGCCCCAATTATGTGAATGCGTATTGGTCATGGAACTACGGGTACAATCCTTATTGCGGCCGGGTGATCATTGTAAATCCCAAGAACACCCCTGCTTATAACCAGGTAGTGCGCAATTACAGACCGGGAACTTATAACACCACGTACAGCAATAACAATAGCAATAATTCGAAATTCAAAACAAGCCCGGGTGTTTACCGTTCAAGCGGGTCTTACAATAATTCCAACAATAACTCCAGCTCACTGGGCAGCAGTATTAAAAAAGTATTCAACAACAGCAGCTCTAACAACAATTCGTCCAGCAGCGACAGGCCTACAAGGACCTATACGCCGCCTTCCAACTCTTCCAATACTAACAGCAGCAGCAGTGGCAGCAGCTCAAGCGGAAGCAGCAACAGCGGTGGTGGTGTAAGCCGTCCGAGCCGTGGAGGAAATTAATAGCGTTATTATTTCAGCTATAAGATACTATTCATAAAAGGCCGAGACCCATCCGGGCCTTCCCTGAATCTATTTGTCATTACAAATCGAATTGCATGAACAGGAAAATTTACATACTCGCGTGCTTATTCCTGGCGCAACAGGTAGTTGCACAAACCCCCGAAGACGCTTTACGCATGACCTGGACCACTCCTTCGGGCAGTGCCCGGCACCAGGCCATTGGCGGTGCAATGGGCTCTTTAGGTGGTGAGATAACAGCCACTTTTGTAAACCCGGCCGGCCTCGGTTTTTATAAGACCGGTGAAATTGTATTAAGCCCCGGCTTCTCCTTTCTGAAAACAAAAGGAAGCTTTCGTGGAAGCGACGCGATGTCGCTGAACGAAACCAATAAATTCACCCTGGGCACTTCAGGCCTCGTATGGGGATGGAGCAATAAATACAGCAAGTGGAAGAGCACTGCCTTCAGCATAGGCGTGAACAGAATGGCTAATTTTAACCAGGATGTTTATTACAGCGGCAACAACGATTACAGCTCATTCACTGAGAATGCCGCTAATGAGTTCTTCGATTTCTATTCAGCCCGAAAGAATTCAAACCCCAATCAAACAGATGCTGCCATTATTGACCAGGCATTGGGCGATTTTAATATTTCTATTCCTACCAAGCTGGCGCTTTATACCTACCTGGTAGATATAGACAGCACAGGCGGACAAAAAAACGTGATCTCCCGTTCGGAGATCGTGGGCCTGGTTGGACAGGAGAATACCATCCGTACCCGGGGTGGCATTACCGAGATCGCATTGGGACTTGCGGCTAACATGGATGATAAGTTATACATCGGCGGAAGCTTTGGAATACCTATCGTTAACTACAGCCGTACGTCCACATTTAAAGAATCAGACGCCACCGGCAACGCTACCAATAAATTCAACTACTTTTCTTACTCAGAAGATTTCAGCTCCAAGGGTTTTGGCATCAACGCTAAATTAGGCGTGATCATTAAACCGCAGGAATACCTTCGCCTCGGGCTTGCTATTCACTCTCCTACCCTTTATACATTGAATGAGAAATTTTCAAGCAGGATGGTGGCCGATCTCGAGAACAGGTTCGATCCGAAAATTGTGGACGATGTTAGCTCTACTATTTTTACAGACAATACGCCAGCTGAATATAAATACGACCTGGTAACTCCGCTGAAAGTACTGGTAAGCGGTTCTTACGTGCTGCGCGAAATAGAAGATGTTCGCAAGCAACGAGGGTTTTTAACGGCAGATATCGAATACGTCAACTACAAATGGTCTTCTTTTTCTGCAGGCGATGAAACCAGTGATGATTCTTATTATGAAGGAGTGAACAACGATATTGATGATGCTTACAAAGGCGCTTTCAATTTCCGCGCAGGCGGTGAGTTGAAATTTCATACTGTGATGACAAGACTTGGTTTTGCTTATTACGGCAGTCCTTACCAGGACAAGGAACTGAAAGCACGCCGCATGTACATTAGCGGTGGATTGGGTTACAGGAACAAAGGCGTGTTCATTGATCTTACCTATGTTCACCAGTTAAATAAAGATGTGAATTTCCCTTACCGTCTTGCTGCTCCAAGGCAGAATACATTTGCTACGCTGAAAGAGTCTGGAAGCAATGTGATGTTGACGGTTGGGTTTAAGATATAATAGAGGCTTCGCCGGGTTCTCACCAGAGGCTTCGCCTTTTCTAAATCCCGGGAACTCGGGATGAAAAAAGGCGAAGCCTCTTAAGAAAAATCCCGTTCTGCAAATGCAAAACGGGATTTTTAATTTGGTGGCAAAGGACGGTTGCCGATCCAGATGGTTTACATAGGGATAAGGATGGTTTCTTAGGACGTTGGACTAAATAACGGTTCGACGAAGCAAAGGTGCAGAAGAAATGTACACAGTACACAATCGGGAGCAGATAGTTGTGCCTGCTATTCATAAAATTTACCCTGCATTAGATGGAAAGCCTTACCAGCAAGCGTTCTGTTGATTCAGATCAATTGAATTATCCTGTCTGTTTCACCGGGAGTGAACCATTTTACACGATCATCTTTCCTGAACCATGTTAGCTGGCGTTTGGCATAATTACGGGTGTGCTGTTTGATCAGGTCTACTGCTTTATCGAGCGATATCTGTCCGTCAATATGATCGAACAACTCTGTGTAACCCACGGTTTGCAATGCATTCAGCTTGCGAAATTCGTGCAATGAGGCAGCTTCCTGTAACAAGCCCTGTTGCATCATATTATCAACGCGGTGATTTATTCGCTCATATAATTGAGGCCGCGGAAGATCGAGGCCGAGCCTGATGATATTGAACGGTCTTTCCTTTGATTTTGAAGAACGGAATGAAAGAATTGAATTGCCTGTGCTGCGCTTTACTTCCAGCGCACGCATCAAACGTTGCGGGTTCTGCATTTCTCCTTTTTCAAAATACAGCGCATCTTCCTCTTTTACCTGCTGCTGCAACCAATCCATTCCATGTTCATCGAAAGAGGCGATGATCTCATCCCGTATTTCAGCTGACACGGAAGGAATATCATCCATGCCTTCGCAGAAAGCCTGGATATAGAGGCCGGTGCCCCCTGTCATGATCACAAAATCATTACGCTTGAATATTTCATCAGCCCATCCCAATGCAAGCTCTTCGAAAAGCGCAGCATTTACAGGCTCATGAATGGAGTGTGAATTAATGAAGTAGTGCTTAACACCAGCAAGTTCCTGCGGTGATGGTTTTGCTACCCCTATATTCAGTTCGCGGTAGCATTGGCGGGAGTCAGCGGAAATAATATCAGTTTTGAAATGCCGGGCAAGCTGAATGGCAACTGGTGTTTTACCAACGGCTGTAGGACCGAGGAGGATGATGCAGGTCTTCATTCAATTAGCAAATTAGCAAATGCTCAATTAGCAAATGATCCCCTGCGGTATTATAAGGAATTATAATTTCCATTTTAAAAAAGCATCAATCCTTGCCTTGAGTTTCATTTGCTAATTGCGCAATTTGCTAATTTAAAACTCTTCCTCATTACTCGCAGTCTCCCCTCCCAACGCGCCTCCTAAACTATCGGTATCTCCTGCTGTATCACTTTCGCCTTCTTCGCTAAAGCCGTCGAGGTTGGTACCGAGATCGTATTTCTCTTCTACTTCTGTGAGCTTATCGGCCACCAATCCTTTGGTGCCGTATTGAGATGGTGCAATACCTTCCGTACGCACTACTGCAGGA